>NZ_BAAGVN010000281.1:0-6145 GCF_054780855.1 Pseudaeromonas pectinilytica | reverse complement strand
GGCGATTAATCAGATCGCACAAACGACGCCGAGTTCCCTTCTTTCCCGGATAAGTGATCTACATTTCGGAACGGTTATTTAGTATGGATGCGCTTGTTCAGAAAAATGGCGCCTTATTTATGGTCCGCGACTCAGATGCTGTCACCTATTCTCGGGCCCAAGAACGCTCCAATGGTGAAATCGTCGGCGGGAGTATTGAGTTAGCGAATGTCGATTTGGCTGAAGAATTTGCCGAAATGATGATTATTCAACGTGGTTATCAGGCCAGCTCACGGGTCATGAATATCTCGAATGAGATGATCGAAACTTTATATGGTTCTACGCGATGAATCAGTTTGCTTCAGTCTATCCCCTACGCTTTGCTGATTCCCTGCGCGTCACTGATTTACAGGAAAAAGCTCGAGATGTGTTACACAGCTGGTGTAACCAATGGGTTGCCCAAACTGTTCCATGGGGCGATTTGGATGTTTCTTGTTCCATCACTACGACTATTTCGGCCGGACAATCAGGCATGGTTTATCCCACTCGATTGGGCTTGTGCTATTTCCGCTTTTTCCCAGAGTCAGGAACTCCATTGCTCAATACGTTATTGGGGCTTCCTTTCCAATCTTGTTGCCCTATCGATGAACTGGTCATTGCCACGGCACAGCATGCGGGTGAATGTCTATTGCATATGTTGTTGCAGTCGTTAGCCCAGAATGCTTCGATCGATATTCAACAACCGTTTGCATTTCATGACGCAATTGAATACCAGTTTGGCTTTTATCATTTTCGGATTGGCGAATGGGAGTGTTGGGTGCCAGCCGCATTTTTGGGGTCCAACCCTCACGCTTCCAAGCTACCTAAGCCGGTGTCAATATCGGCCGTTTTACCTGCGATTTATGTCTCCGCTGAGGTCTGTCTTCCCGTGGTAACCATTGGCATGTCTGATTTGCTCTCGTTGCAACCTGGTTCAGTCATCAAGACCGACCATCTAGTGGTTAACGGCGTTGAGTTAGCTTGTGCGGGTAAGGCGTTAGCGCGAGGTCGCTTGAGCCGTCAAGCCGATATCCAATCTATAACTCTTACAAAATGACGAGAGAACTATGAGTGATTTTTCTATTTTCCAGCATGTTGATGTGGATCTGAGCGTTGTTATTGGTGACGTCACAGTCACCGCTGAGCAAGTATTGAAGCTACAAGCTGGCACTACGTTGCAGCTAAATCAGCCGGTCGATACTCCGGTCATGCTCAAGTTCAATGGACAGATTATTGCGCATGGTCAGTTGGTGGCTGTTGATGGTCACTATGGCATCCAGCTCACTGAAATTCAACCGTTGCAGCCCTGAGATCAAATATGCAGGAGTATGACTTCGTTTACACCCTTATCGTGATGTGGGTTTGTGTTGCTCTGTTGCTTGTGCTGGCCTGGGCTATCCGGCGGTTTCCAGTATTGCGCCAACGCTTGCAACGCATTGGGTTGACGGCAGAACCCGGTGGTGGGCAACTGGTTTGTCGACAAAAGCTGGTTTTATCACGGCACACAACGGTCTACTGGCTAGCGATTAATGGCCAAGAATACCTTATTGCGGAGTCTGCTGGTCAGGCATCTTGGCAGCCATTGGTCGCCAAAAATGATTTTTTGGCTACTCCCGCTACTACCTCGGAGCAAGTACAAGTTGAACGTTAGACAATTGTTGGGTGGGTTATCGTTGGCGTTATTATCACCGCTGGTATGGGCTTCTGATGCGTCAGATTTGCAAGGGCTGGCTGAATTGGGGAATGGATTGGCGCAGGGTACTGAATTGGCCACACCGCTTAAGTACATGCTGTTATTTACAGCCATGTCCTTTATTCCAGCTTTTTTAGTGGCAGCTACGTCGTTTACTCGCATCATCATTGTGTTATCCATGTTGCGTACCGCCTTGGGTCTACAGTCAACACCACCCAATAGTGTTCTGTTGATCCTGGCTCTGTTTTTAACCCTGTTCTCGATGCGGCCTGTTACTGATGAGATCATGACCACGGCATTTACCCCTTACCAGCAGGGAAGTATTAGTGGAGAACAAGCCTTCGAGCGGGGATTAAACACGATACGTCAATTTGTTGTTCACAATACGGGCGAGCGGGAAATGGCCACTGTATTGGCGATCTCCAACCGACCAGAACAGGTATCGATCGACAAACAATCCATCGTTTACCTTATTCCTGCCTATATGTTGAGTGAGTTGAAAATTGCTTTTCAAATGGGCTTATTGGTCTTTGTCCCTTTTATCCTCATTGACTTGATTGTGGCGAGTATCCTCATGGGGTTGGGGATGATGATGGTTCCGCCCATGACAATTTCATTGCCGCTTAAAATCATCATCTTTGTGCTCAGTGATGGCTGGTTAGTGCTGATCCGCTCGCTTGTTGCCAGTATTCATCCCTAGTGGGCTCTTGAACCATGACACAGGTTATTTCGCCACGGCAAGAAGAAGCCCGCTTGACCCAGTTGCTGCATGATAATGCGGCCTGGATCCGCTCGCTCTCCTGGCAGATCTATCGCAGTTGTGGCGTATCCGGTGCTGAATTGGATGACTACATCCACTTTGGTTCACTGGGCTTTTTGGAAGTAATACAGAAAGGTCTCGATTTAACATCTCTGAGTTTTAAGGCCTATGCCTATCTGAGAGTGCGGGGCCATATTCTGAACAATATTTTCCGTTTCTCGGAAGTCGGTGCCCAACTGTCGACCCAATATGAATTACAGCGGGAGCGGGCTGGTGCACTCACTGATGACAATACCATTCCAGATTACAAATCAGAGCAGTTGGGGCGATTGAATGAGTTGGTCATCTCGGCTGCTATTGCTGTGGTGTTAGCTGAATCGCCCGAGCCGGTTGCATCTGAGCTCGCCAGTTGCCCTTATTACCACACAGAGCAGAGTCAGCTGCAGGTTGTTTTACACGACATGATTGATTTGCTTTCGGCCAATCAGCAGACGGTGATCCGGTTGCATTATTTTCAGTGTCTGAAATTCAACGATATTGCCGAGTTGCTTGGTGTATCGAGGGCTCGGGTTTCTCAGCTTCACAGTCAGGCTCTCGGCAAGATCCGTGAGTGGATCGATTGTGATTTTTCAGGAAGTTTTTAATGAATCAGGCTTTTACCCGCCAACCTCAGGTGGCGATTGTTACAACGATTGCCGATGTGGCATCCAGTATTGATTTTTTTGTTCGTTATCATCTGTCCTTAGGGTTTAAACGACTATTTATATTTCTCGACGTGCCTTGTACTCAAACACAAGCTTTGCTGGCCGATTACCCACAGGTGACCTTGATTCTGAGGGATGAGTTGTTATCTCAGCGCTGGAGTGATGTTGCTAGTGGTGAATACCGGCGCTTGTTGCCGTTAAGTTCACTCGAAGTCATGGCTCGGCAGGAGCTTAATATGCTGTTGGCGCTGGGAATGGCGCGCAGTGAAGGGTTGGACTGGCTACTGCATATCGATAGTGACGAGTTATTCTACCCCCACGACCTGACGCTGGGAGCGCATTTCCTCGATTTGGAACGGCGGGGGATTGGTAATGTCAGTTATCTCAATTATGAAGCACAAGTGGAGCGGGAAGGCGTTGAACATCCTTTTCAGGAAGTAAGCCTGTTCAAGCGTAATTTTTTCCGTAATAACATCTGGGTCTTTAATGCAACGCAACGTGAGCTGTTGCAACAACACTCCTGGTTGCCACCTCAATTTTTCAATTTTTACCAAAATGGCAAGTCAGCGGTTAGGTTGGATAAAACGGTACAGACTAATGGCGTACATTTTTTCAAAAGCGCCAAGGATGTGCATTTTTGCTTGAATCGAGGCCCGGTTATCTTGCACTTTACATGTGCGAGCGTGGCTGATGTTCAGCAGAAATATTTGAGGTTGGGTAATTTTCCTGATACCTGGAATGGCTTGCCCCGCACCGGGAAGTTAATCAGCGATTTTCATATTCAGGCCCGTGATGCGGCCCTCCTTGGCGGGGATCTTGCGCTGGCTCGTTTATTTCGTGAGCGCCTGCTTCCGCCACCAGGCACTGATCTCGCTCCTTTACTAGATGCCGGCTTATTCATTCGTTTACCGGATATTGCCGCTCGAGCGAAGCCCAGAGAGCAGTTTGTGCAGCAGACTCTCCCTGCGGATACGGTCATCCCGCGGGTCATGATCGCTTTACGTCAGCATATGATCTCGACCGGTTGCAATGAAGCGGAGGCGAGCAACTTGTTAGCCTCATGCCGTGATTCCTTGCAACTGATGCTGCCTGTATGTGCTCGCCTTTACCCGGGTGAGCAGAGTATTCATTTATTAACTCGCTGCTATCAGGCGTTGCTGGATGCCAAACGTCAGCGAGACCCGGCCCTTGACTGGCTGCCTGATGCCAATTGGGCCGCATCCCATTCGCGGGTGGGCGGTTGTCTGTATATCGACCGATTTGCGGGCAATTTCCAAGGGTTGCAACGGCGCGTGGAGTACCTCAGTCGCGTTGGTATCAATTTTTTATACTTGATGCCGATGTTTAAACGGCCGCCAGGTGCTAACGATGGTGGCTTTGCCATCAGTGATTATCGGGAAACTGCCCCTGAGCTGGGATCTATCGACGAATTCAGAGCACTATTGACTCATTTGCGTCAGCATGGCATTGCGGTTGCGGTTGATTTTGTCCTCAACCATACCGCCGATGATCATCCCTGGGCGCTACGGGCTGCGGCTGGAGAGGCAGAGTTTCAAGAGTATTATCACTTCTTTGATGATGAGGGAACGGTTCGCGAATACCTGAGTAAGGTTATCGATACCTTTCCAGATCAAGGGCATGACATTACTTATAACAATGACCTTGGTCGTTGGCTTTGGACGACCTTCAATCGCTTCCAGTGGGATTTGAATTATGAAAACCCCGCTGTCCTTGCGGCGATGCTGGATAATTTGCTGTTTCTCAGCAATCTGGGTATCGATGCGTTCCGCTTTGATGCCATTCCTCACATCTGGAAACGCAAGGGCACTCCGTGCAAAAACCAGCCGGAATGTCATCTGATTGTGGAGCTGTTCAGCCATTTTCTTCGCCAGTTAGCGCCGCATAGTCACGTTATATCCGAAGCGATTGTGGCCCCGGAGCAGGTCAAACAATTTGTCCATCGGGATCGAGCCTCTTTGGCGTATCGCCCCTTGCTGTCGGCTTGCCTGTGGCAGGCGCTCTCGACGGCCGATACTCGGGTCATGAGTCATCAGTTGGCGCGTTGGAGTGCGTTACCGGCCGAGTGTAATTGGCTCAGCTATGTCAATTGCCACGATGATTTGCATTGGACTTTCTCTGATCCTTCCCTCCGTGAACTGTTTCCGGAGCAGTCGTTGGCCGATTTTTATCAACCGCTGTTGGCTTTTTACCGCAACAAGGGCGATGTCAGTTTCGCGCGTGGTTTGCCTTTTCAGCAATATCGGATCTCGGGAAGTACCGCTTCGCTGGCGGGTTTGGAAAAAGCACTGGAACAGCACGACGTGGAAGGTGTCGAGCGCTCGGTGCGCCGTATCGTGTTGTTGCACGCCATAGTGCTGGCGATCGGTGGCTTGCCGATGCTGTACATGGGCGACGAATTGGCAAGTCTGAACGACTACAGCTATCGACAGGATCCAGAGTTGGCGACGGACAGTCGCTGGGTGCATCGCCCCTATAAAGATTGGGCGCTGGATGAACAGCGGCTAAGCACAGTGGGCAGCCCCGCTTCCCGGGTGTTTCATATCCTGCGACGGCTGATTGCCATCCGCCAGCAGCAACCCATATTCGCCGGGCATCAGCTTCGAGTCTTGTGCACTGAGCATGTTCCCCTGTTTGTCGCGCTACGCGAAACGGCACAGCAGCGGTTGCTGCTGATTGGCAATTTCACCCCGGACTCGGCACGGCTGAGTCAACAACAATTACGGCTCAGTGGTATCGGTGGGCAATGGCAGGATTTGCTGCTGGGGTGCCCATGCCATCTGGATCAGGATCTGCAGTTGGAGCCTTATGGCTTCCGCTGGTTATTAAGTCAGTCTACGGCTGAGAGCAGCCTTACCAAGAGAGGAAGTGTGCATATTCCCACGCATGGCGATCGCTCAATAACATTCATGCCGATCACGTAATAACATCCATGTCGATCACTCAATAACA
>NZ_BAAGVN010000280.1:0-5731 GCF_054780855.1 Pseudaeromonas pectinilytica | reverse complement strand
TGGTATCCATAGCGGGCACCTCAGTCCAGCGAACTTACTGCAAGTATAGATTGCCCCAACACGTAAAGGGAACAGCGCCGCGTTTTTCCCCAGAACTGATCACTATGTGGGAGGCGCCCACGTCCAAGCCGCCGAGTTCAACCGGGCTTTGGGGCTGGCAGGGGAAGGCGCGTTTGGCAGCGATGTCTATAGCCCCATAGCTTGCGTCATCTCCCGTTCGCTGACGGCTTCGGGGGTGACGACGGCATCCTTTAACATCAGCTTGCCCCGCAGCAGGCGATCCAGATGAACATCGAAGGCATCATATTGCGGGTGGGTGAGGGTCGGCAGATGGATAAACACCGGCTTTTGCTGACCGATCCGGTAGACCCGATCCGAGGCTTGCGCCTCCTTGGCCGGGTTCCAGTGACGCTCCAGGTGGATCACATGGTTGGCACCCACCACGGTCAACCCGACCCCGGCCGCTACGGGGGACATGATCAGTACATTGAAGCCGGGCTTGGCCTCGAACTGGCTAATCAGCTTCTTGCGGGTCAGATCCTCGGCCTTGCTGGCCACTGCCTTGGTGTCACCGTTGATGATGGCGATGTCCAGGCTGTAGATCTGATCCAGCCAGAGCTTGAGTACCCGCTGCAGCCGCTTGGTCATCATAAACAGGATGACCTTTTCGTTCTGGCTGCGGATCCGCTCCAGCAGCTGCAGGACTATGGTGAGCTTGCCGGACTCTTGCATCAGCAGGCGAGCCTGTTTGGCATCCTGGCTGTAGAGTGCACTTTCGTCATCCAGCCTGGGATGCAACGAGATGCTTCTTAGCCGGGAGAGTGCCGCCAGGGCGGCCCCTTGCATGTTGTCGGTAGTGGCCTTGCGACTGCGGTAATCATCCAGCACGGCATCATAGGCCTGCAGTTGCATGCCGCTCATGACGCGGCCCAATTCGGGGTGATAGCGTTGCTGTGGGCTATCGACTTGCTCGACACCCCCGCAGATGGTCTTGCTGGGCAGCCCCTTGAGCTGATCTTCCTTCACCCGGCGTAACATGAAGGTACCTACGGTGTGGCGTAACTGCTCGCCAATCTGTGCGCGCACTTGGTCTCGTTCTGACTCTTCGGCATTCAGGATGGGTTTGATCCAGCTATCCCGGTAGTGTTGCCAACTGCCGAGTAACCCGGGTTGGGCGGTATCCAGCAGGCACCAGAAATCTCCCAGACTGTTTTCCACCGGAGTGCCGGTTGCCAGCAGCTTGAAGTCGGCCTTGAGGCCTTTGGCGGCTCGGGTCTGCAGGGTGTTAGGGTTTTTGATGTTCTGCGCCTCATCGAAGATGACCATGCCCCAGTCGATGCGACAGAGTGAAAACTGGTAATCCCGCAAGGTCTGATAGGTGGTCAGTACCAGGCGTCTGTCCATGTCCAGCCGATGCATCCCTGCCTCTGGGCCTATGGCCAGGGCATAGCGGATGCTCTGCTCATCCAGCATGTCGTCTTCATCGGCAAAGGATGCCAGCTGCACTGATTCTCTTTCTGCCCCCTGGATCCGAAAGTCCTTCAGATCGCGACCTGCCTGCAACACCACCAAGTCACGAAAAGGCACGGTGTTGTAGGTCTTGGCCACCTCGTCTTCCCAGTTTTCCAGCAGGCTCAAGGGCGCCACCACCAGAATGGGTTTTTCAGCCTGGCCCTGGCTGCGTTGACGCTGCAGGTATTCACCGACGGCCACCAGGGTCATGTAGGTTTTTCCTAGCCCCATGTCATCGGCCAGCAGGGCGCCCTGTAAGCGGTAGAGATCCTCGGGATCTTCATGCAAGGCCACATTCAGCAGTTTTAGCATCCATTCGACGCCTTCTTGCTGGTGAGGGAAGGGCGCGCGCGCATACCGTGACCAGTCTGGTGAGACTGGCAGGGTGGCCGCATGGGCCTTGCTCAACAAGGTTGCATAGATGGCATCCGCCTCCTTGAGGATCACTGCAACACGCTCTTTGGTTTCCCCATCGCTGGCTTCTGGTTCTTCCGACCCGGGTTCCTGATCAATGTCGGTATTACGGTCAAAACGCCGTTTAATAGCCTCGATCTGTTCATCCACGGCTTGGGCATTGGTGATATCGATGGTCTGTTCACCAAAGGTCAGTGAGGTGGCGCCTTGGGCTCGCGCCGCCTGCAACAGCTCCTCAAAGCGCCGCAGTTCTTCGGGGGACTGGATTACTCCAGCCAGCACCTCAGGAGGGGAGGGGCGAGCACCCAGGGCAAACCAGTCGTTCTGTTGGGTATCGAGGCCACCAAAATCCATGTGCTGTAGTCGGCCGACGCCGGCGACACGAATGGAAAAACCGACTTCGAGGTTGACCAAGGCCGCATCCAAAAAGGCGGTGGGGGTGGCAATGAATTCGGCAACCTTGTCCGCTGGAATGCGAGTATTGGCCAGTACGTTGCGGATCCCGGCCAACCGGGTTTCGTCCAGCAGTACCACGCGATTATCGATTCGCAATACACCGCCATTGGCGCTCATATCGATCTGCGCCCATCGCTTCTGCAATTGATCTGGCGAGGAACCCTCTCCCAGACTGGGGCAAAGCTGTAGGCTGCCATCCGGCATGCGGGTGGCGATGACGCCTATGTTGTCTGGCACCACTACGTCAAGGCGCTCAAAATGGCTGAGGTCAATGGACATACCGCTGCGCGCCGCAGTTTGCAGTTCGGCCATCAGTCGCAGGTTGGCGGCTTCGCCTCGCTGCTCGGCTGCCAGGGTCTCGTGTTGCTCCCACGCCATCAGCCCCACTAACTCAGCCGGCGTCAGCCAATAGCGCTCTTGGCTACCCAAGTAAAGAAAGGGTCCTTTGCGGGAAAAGGGGGCTTCCCCTTCTGGCATCTTGGCTGTTATGGCCACCCGAAAACCGCTGTTACCGGTTCGGCCGTGAATCGTGGTGACAAATTGCCCGGGGAAGCGGGGCGGCAGATCAAGGATCTCGGCTTGTTCGGCATCCATACCAGAGATGTCTTCCGCCTCAAGATGAAAGCCATTGGCGGTGGTCTCGGCCACCCCCTGCTCAGCTAACATGTTGAGGCAGATGAGTTGCACCTTTTGCCGGGTGTTTCCTTGGCCGGCCTGCAGCGATTTGAACTCACCTGCTGGCAGGTAAAAATTCAACCCGCTGGAGTCGGGTTGGCTGTGAAAACCGGGCTGGTTGTTGCTGGCGTTGTCCGTATCACCAATAAAGGATCGCAAGAATTTGACTAAGCGCATTTAGTGGCCTCTGTGATGCTCTTCATAAGCGGTTAATTCCGCGGCAGCCACGGATGTGAGGTGCCAGCCATATTGGTCGTCTTGCCAGCAGAGTGTACCAAGGGGCCCGTAAAGCTGTTGATTGACCTCTTGAACTGTCATACCCAAGACGTTAGCGGCATGACGGGCCTTGTCACCGGCATTGGTGGCAAAGTATTGCAGTACCTTGAGCTCTAGCGGTTTGAGCTGGCTAACTCGAGGGCACAGTTCGGAGAGCGATGGCGTCTCAACAACGTTAGTGTTGGTTATCTCGTCCGAACGGGGCGTTTCTGGAGCCGGCTTGTTCTTGTATTTGATTTTGTATTTGAGCTTTGAAACCAGCTCGGCTGACAGCTTGTTCACTTCCCGTGTGGTATTGGCTGAAGACAGGGATGTATCTGTTTCAGGCTTGGCTTGATGGGGGGGCGTCGCCGTAGTTCTGACAGTTTGTGAAGACTGGAAACTGGCTTGAGTCGTCTGATGCGACACTGGTACGGCAGTTGGCTGGGATGCCTGCTGACTCGGTGTTGGCACCAGTGTCCGTTTGGGATTGACGGCTGGAATGCCAAGGCGGCGCAGCTGGTATTGGTAGTCCTGACGACTCAGTAGTTGCTCCATATCCAGACCGATGCCGTTGTCTGCCAAGAAGGTGAAGACCTTGTGCTGCCAAGTGTGTGGTGTGTGGACGATGCTTGCGAGAGGTAGATTCCCGTATCGTTTTTGGTAGCCAGCAGGAATGGTTGAGGTCAGAGCTGCGTGGCTGAATATGCGTTTCTCATACGTGGTCAGCATGTCACTTGGGGGGGCCAAATAGACCCAAATTTTGAAACTGTGGGAGCCTTCAATCAGGTAGAAATCGCCACAGTCCAGATAGATTACCGCTTTATCGCTCATAGCCCCATCCATGGGGGCGAAGCTGGTTTTTACTTCCTTACCCAAAATCCCCTTAACGATTTGCTGGGCCCGGTTACCGAGTAGCAGACGGGTATTACGGATCAGTTTGAGTTTGAACAAGCCCTCAAGAAACAGCTTTCTGGCGGGAAACATCCGCTGTAATTCGTCGTTATGACTCTGGATCCCATATTGCTCAACGGCCTGCAAAAAGAGGCGAAGATCCTCTTTGGATAGCCAGCCTCTGACTTTTTGGATGCGAGCCTCACCCAGTGGTTGCCACCATTGACGGTAATTTGTGGCGGCGCTGGATATGCGGGGATCGCCTGCTAGGTTGAGGATGAAGGTTTGCCAGGCATCGCTGGGCTCCTGGCCTGTGCGGTCGATCAGGATCTCCAGCGCGGCATGGCCGATACAGCGGTCCCCCTCAAAGGGAGCCTTGCTGACCGAGGGTTTAAGCAGCTCATCCATCACAGGTGACCATTCGACCAGTGACAGAGTGCGCAAGGTCTCGAGATAGAAGTGAGCCCGACAGATATCGCCGTAGCGGCCATCATCCAGGCCTTGCAGGCCCAGTTCGCTAAATGTTGTAGCAAGCTCGCGTCCTGCTTGTAGCGTCTGCTCGGCGAGTTGACGAGGGCCGTCCAGTCCAAGAAGTTTGTGCCCTTCTTGTTTGAGGCTGATGAGTGGGTTGGGCCGCAGCGAGGGGATGCGGGGTTCTGGTAGTTGCTCGAGTTGTAACAGCAGTGCCTGTTCCAGCAGGGCACGAAATCCATCATGTTGGTCTAGCAAGTCGAATTGGCGAAAGTAGAGCTGTACCAGTTGCTGGAGTGTGATACGGGTCAGCCTGGGTTGTTGGGCATGCAGCAGCGCGGAGAGGAGTTGGGGGCTGAGCAGCCGCTCGGCATACCGGTCACCACTAAGCCAAAACCAGCTGAGGGCACGTGCAGTGACTCGGCGCTTTAGCAGCCCAGGTAATGCCTCAAACCGGCCTGATATGGCCATGTTGCGCAGCAAGGTCAGCATCTGGCTGAAGGCGTCGTTGTGCCCTGCTGTCCCTTCCATCCTGGAAGCCTTCGTCTGGAGTTCGGTCCAGGCGTTTACCATGGGTAGGCCCCACGTGGTTGGCATGGGTTTGGACTCGGGCAACTTCATTGCTGAAGTTCCTTCTGCAGCCGTTCCTTCACTTGTTCGTATTGGGTGCTGTCTGGTCTGCGGATGGTAAAGCGAATGTCGATGCGACGATTACGCTTAAAATCTGTCTCCGTCACTTGATTAGACACCGCTGGCCGTGTTTCTCCATAGCCACTGACCGAAAAGAGGGGATGGCCATCTCTATTTTTCAGCCGGGATAGTTGTTCATCACCGATGAGTGATTTTTCCCAAAACTGCCAGAGGGAAATGGCGCGGAAGGTTGACAGACCCCAGTTACCCTTGCCCATAAAGCCCTGCAGGGGACGGTTGTCGGTATGTCCTTCGATGAAGATGGTATCGAGGAACTCCACTCGGCGTTGTTGCTCAAATCAGGGAACTATCCCGCAGTTTGGTGATCTGATCTCTTAGGTTCACCACCGGGAGCGCCAGATGG
>NZ_BAAGVN010000279.1:0-5566 GCF_054780855.1 Pseudaeromonas pectinilytica | reverse complement strand
TAAAAAGAGCCGGCTGGAATGACGACTATCGGGCTCAGTTATTCTTTGGTTAAAAGATCAACAAAGTGTGCTCCCGCCCTGATAACAAGGGTGTGCGTCCTATGGTGAATGCTCTCTGCAGATGATAGTTATAATGTGTCGTCAGAAAAATGCTGATGTCGTCATTAGAAGAGGCGTTTATCGCTGCTGATTATTTAATTTCAACTGATATCGAATTAATTGAACTGTGTGGAGGCTTTAATGCTCACGACTACCAGCTCGTGATAGAATATATTGATTGCTCTATTCCAGTTGGTCGCGCTCGGTTATCAGGTCCGGAGCAAATGAAATTGGATTCATTTCTTAATAAATAATTTAAACTGGTACAAAAAGCGCAAGTTGAATACGGTTACCTCCATAATGCCGGATCAGTTTTAAATAGATAGTTGAAATTGACTGCCTAACAAAACAATATTAAGGATAACATTTTGATTCTTAGCCTTGTTCTTTCCGCATCCATATTTGGCTCTCTCCATGAGTCATTGTATCGGGATATGACGGACTCTATGGATACATCCGTCAAGGGTGAATATGTGCAATTTCGTGGACAAGAGATTATGTTCCAACATCAGATGTGGCGAGTTAATACTAAATCGGTGTGTTCTAATTATCAGCAGTATTCCCCTGAACATACCCAATGTACTACTGCAGCTAGCGAATACTTTAACGAATCTTGCCGCTATCTCAGTAATAATCCATCATCAGAGCGATTCGGAAAACAAATCCAAAGTATGCTCTGTGCTGCATCGGTTTCATTCCAACCTACTATTGCTGAAATCAGTTCGCCAAAGGCAAAGAACGATCTGGAAAAGCTGGAATCTGAATGCAACCAACTCATTTTTCAAGCATCTAATTCGGATGATGAATCTATCGCGACTCAACGCGATCATGTGTGTGAAAAATTCCAAAAGCTATCGAATAAATAATCAAATTTTGACGACTTCAATACTCTGCCACCCGCAGCACAGGTCTTTACCTATGGCGGATTATTCAGTATCGTTTTGGCGATCGCGAGAGCATCAGAAATTGCAGTTCTCGTATAATTTGGCTGGAAGCCCAAGGAATTTATGATGTCATACCAGGATCAGTTTGTTGCTTACTTAACCCACTATGCCAATAAGGATATTGCGAAGATATCCGAGATGCTGGCTGAGGATGTGACGTTACGGGATTGGAAGATTTCAGTCTCGGGCAAGGCCAGCGCTATCGCGGAAACCGAG
Organism: Pseudaeromonas pectinilytica; assembly: GCF_054780855.1. NCBI lineage: Bacteria > Pseudomonadati > Pseudomonadota > Gammaproteobacteria > Aeromonadales > Aeromonadaceae > Pseudaeromonas > Pseudaeromonas pectinilytica. Next base: position 4,307 of record NZ_BAAGVN010000279.1, on the reverse strand, counting down.
AAGAATTTTCAGGCGGCCGATACGGTCGAGATCGAAATACTACATCTATATGCAGCCGAACAAGGGGTGGCTGGGGAATTACGCATCACAGTAAATAGCAAAGATATTTTGTATGTGGTGGATGTAGTCAGCTTTAATGCCGAGGGCAAGATTAAGGCGATCCGGGCATTTATTGGTCGCGGGGATTAAACGAAATAAATCCCCTCCCCTGTGCCCGACCGGAGAGGCGTGACGATGGATCGTATTCAATACAATGACGGCTACAAATATCAACTGAAACAGGATTATGCTCTGAGTGTGCCGCTCAAACCGGCGGCGCGATTTGATTCCGATTTTCTGCAGCTAGATACTGATGGTCGGTTATTGATTAAACAGGGCTATGCCTGGGATGGTCCGTCCGGGCCGACGATTGATACCTTGAATTTTATGCGCGGGTCCCTGGTGCATGATGCCTTATATCAATTGATGCGCGAAGATTGTCTGGATCATATTCAGGATCGGGCGGTGGCGGATCAATTATTACGCGCTATCTGCATTGCCGATGGTATGTGGCGGCTTCGCGCCTGGTGGGTCTATCAAGGCGTGCGTTGGTTTGGTAATCCCTACGCCGATCCGGCCTGCAAACGCCGACCCATCTGGGCACCGAAATAACATATATCCCAATCCTCTGTGAACGGCTTAATATCCGGCTTCTACATCGCGGGCATCATGAATTAATTCAGGTTAACACTTATGAAGAAACTACTTCTTATCGTCATCTGCATTGCAGCTTGGCAATTCTATCAACAACATATTGCGTCTGAACCCGTAGCGACTCAGGGACAGGCATTTGAGTCCAACTATGAACTCGACACAGTAGTTGATAATCCCATTAACCCTGTCGCTGAAATACGGGCCTCTGCGCCAGTATCAAGTAAACAGTTCCGCTGTGATGGTCGCGTCTACTGCACACAGATGCACTCCATGGCCGAGGCTGAATTTTTCATCCGTAATTGTCCAGGGACAAAAATGGACGGCAACCATGATGGTGAACCCTGCGAAAACGACAGCCGGTTTTAATAACTCCATTCTATCTATAAATAGCGCCATTCTGTAATTTAAACATCGGATAGCTTTATACACCACGCTACTTAACGCAGAGCATAATTGAGGGAAATAATATGGACTTTACTGAGCGCCTACAAAGCCTTGCTAAAAAAATTGCGCAACAATCATCAATGATTGCAACAGAAGAAGCGACCAAGAACGCTTTTGTAATGCCATTTCTCCACAACGTATTGGGATATGATGTATTCGATCCTACAGAAGTAATTCCTGAGTTCACTGCTGATACCGGCATTAAGAAAGGTGAAAAGGTTGACTATGCCATTTTGAAGGATGGGCAGGTTCAAATTCTTGTCGAGTGCAAGAAATACAATGAAAAAATATCGACAAAACACTCGGGACAGTTATTCAGATATTTCTCGGTAACGAATGCACGCATCGGCATATTGACCAATGGCGCTATCTATGAATTTTATACTGACCTAGACGCCCCTAATAAAATGGACGAAAAACCATTCTTAACTTTAGATCTTGAAGATATTGATGAACACATAGTCCCAGAAGTGTTAAAGCTGACTAAGAGTTCATTTGATGTAGATTCCGTTGTTGATGCAGCGGGTGAGTTGAAATATCTAAGTCAGATCAAGAAGCTCCTAGGGGAGCAGTTCAACGCCCCCGAAGAAGACTTTGTTAAGTTCTTTGCGTCCCGCATTTATGATGGGGTATTGACGGCTCGCGTTAAACACACTTTTACTGACATAACCACCAAAGCCCTCCGCCAGTTCCTTAATGACAGCATCAATGCACGATTAAAATCGGCGATGGGGCCAGGAGTAACTTCATCACTATCACTCAAAATTGACTCTCAACCTGAGACCGCTTCACTAGATGTAGTTGTCGATACTGATGAGAAGTCAAAGGTGGATACCACAGTCGAAGAAATTGAAGCATTTAACGTTATCAAAGCGATATTAAGACAGAAATTTGATGTAGCAAGAGTGATCGCACGAGATACTCAAAGCTATTTTGGTGTTCTACTCGATGACAACAACAGAAAACCATTATGTCGTTTACATTTCAATGCCAAACAAAAATATATTGGCATCTTTGATGAGAACAAAAAAGAGACTAGGCATCCAATCACATCTATCGACGATATTTTTGGTTTTACTGAATTATTATTAAGCTCCACATCGGTATACGAATAATCGCAGCACATATCTATAACACAGTAGGACCTAGCCGTTTATTGGTTTGACTTAGATTTAATCATCCACTAATCGGCTAGCCATCTTTTATCCATTCTGGTCTTAGTGTTATGCTGGGTCGCCATAGGTGCGGTTATATCCAGGAGTATCCGTGATGGAATTAGTCATTCGGCAGGCAGAAAAGCAGGATGCGGCTGGCATCAAGAAGATTTACGAACAGCCCCACGCAATTGCCGGGACATTACAACTGCCCTATCCCTCGGTGGAATTATGGGAGCAGCGGCATACTCAGGCGGATGCCTCCTACCATAATCTGCTCGCCGAATATGAGGGCCGGATTGTCGGCCAACTAGGATTGCAAACCATCACCCGCCCACGCCGTAAACATGTGGCCTCATTCGGTTTGGCGGTGTGTGCTTCGGTATTAGGCTGCGGTGTCGCATCCCGACTGGTGGCTGCAGCCCTGGAGTTGTGCGATAACTGGTTAAATATTGAGCGCATCGAGTTGGAGGTGTATACCGATAATCAGGCGGCGATTGGATTATATAAAAAGTTTGATTTTGTCATTGAAGGTGAACATCGCAACTTTGCCTTTCGCAATGGCTGTTATGTGAATGTCTACACCATGAGTCGCATTAAATCCGCACTGCCAAACCTACACGCAGAATAGGTTAATAAACCGGATACTGACCTCTGTCACCAGGAGCGCACAACATGTTTTCTCATCTCTTCATCAGCGTGACGGATTTCGATGCGGCATTTGATTTTTACCGTGCCCTGATGGCCGAGCTGGGGCTGGAGCTGCGCTTTTGTGAGCAGGAAAAGCCCTGGGCGGGCTGGCAGAGTGCCGGTGGCGCGCGACCGCTGCTGGTCATCGGCAGGCCGTTTAATGGCCAACCCCATCATCCGGGAAATGGTCAGATGGTGGCCTTGAATGCGGCCAACCGCGCCATGGTGCAACGCGCTTATGCCACGGCACTGGCCCATGGCGGCAGTGATGAAGGCAAACCTGGATTACGGCCGCACTATCATGCCGACTATTATGGTGCCTATTTCCGCGATCCGGCCGGCAATAAACTCTGCGTGGTCTGTCATCAGCCAGAGCCTTAATTGCTGTGCATTAATCTGTGCATTAATATCCATACATTAATAATTAGCTGGCGTTGTAGTCTTATTTAGCTAGCGCTACAGTCTCATAGCGATGATCATTTATAAAGCATAAATATCAAGCAATATTATTGTAATAACCCAGTAGCGCTTGATATCGGATAGCGATCAACGGCATCAACTGGTAAATGGCTGCAGGGGTAAACTCCGACTATAATAAAAACCATATATTAATCCTAGAATTTGATGAGGAGTGTGCATGATGAATAAACCGGCAAATGATCTCGACCTTTACTGCGAACAATGCCGCAAGGAAACGGATCTGGGGTTTGATTTCACCATGGCCTTCCAACCCATAATACACTGCTCGGAGCGGCGCATTTTTGGCTACGAGGCTCTGGTTCGTGGTTTGAACAATGAATCTGCCTATTCGATTATTTCCCAGGTTAACGATGATAACCGCTATCGGTTTGATCAGCTATGTCGGATTAAAGCCATTGCTCTGGCGGCCAAGCTGCAGATGGGCAGCATGCTCAGTATTAATTTTCTACCCAATGCGATTTATCAACCCGAGCGTTGCATCCGCACCACGCTGCAAGCCGCCAAGGATCATAATTTTCCGATTCAACAGATCATGTTTGAATTTACCGAAGTCGAAAAGGTCGTCGATAGCCAACATATTCTGCATATTGTTGAATATTACAAAAGTTTAGGCTTTAAAACGGCGATTGATGATTTTGGATCCGGCCATTCTGGTTTAAATCTGTTGGCGGATTTCCAGACCGATATTATCAAGCTGGATATGGAGCTGCTGCGCAATATCGACAAAGATCCGATCCGGCAGATAATTGTCAAACACTGCGTACAGGGCGCTGTTCCCTTTACGTGTTGTTGACTATTTTCACCCCACCCGATAACCAGGATTTTGCACTGTTGGGCTCTTGGTTG
>NZ_BAAGVN010000278.1:0-5476 GCF_054780855.1 Pseudaeromonas pectinilytica | reverse complement strand
CTGTCGGGTATTAGCTGGTCAAGGATGGCGATCATACCTCAGAAGCCGCGCCACGCCTCGCTCATACGAGGGGATGGTTAAGCATGCACGTCCATTCCAGGCACGTAAGGATAATGTTTATATGCAAAGACCTTGAGCGCGAGTTCCATGTGGATTTGCTTTTCTATCGCTTCTTGGGTTTGACTTGTAGCATTAGTGAATGCCGGATATTCAGCGCATCGCTTTAACCATTGGAATATATCTGGCCTTAGCATCACAGCTATGCAGTTTCGTACTTCTTGTTCAGATAGATTAGCTCCACCGGTATTTAAACGTTGAAATAATTCATATTTTGCATAGGGGTCGCTACCTTTTCGAAGTATTTCCACTCTTAATCGAGCTCGTTTTATCTCGAGTTGAAGAGATTTGCCTATCTCATTCTCTGGGTTCTCTGGATTACTCCACTTCTTGTCAGATAAGCTCGGGAGAAATTGAGTGCCATTTAATATTGATGATGGAAGTGTAACTCCTGTATTGCCATCTTTGAGTAAGCCTGAAAACTCTAATATGGTAGATACTCTTTGCAGTCCATCAATAAGCTCCCACACGCCATCATCATCTTGGTGGACAAATATAGGAGGAATTGGTATCCCCAATAGTAGCGACTCAATAAAACGAGTTTTTTGTGAAAGTTCCCAGCGGAAAAGCCTTTGGTAATCAGGAGATATAATGAGTTCGTTATCTCTATACAGGTTCATTATTTCACCTACTGACATATCATATCCATCCGATATGATTTGTTTTTTTGAAATAGCTACCTCATCTTCAAGGCTCATCTTCCACTCCTACTCTTAAAAATATTTATAATCTAACCATATCATATTAATTATCTTGGGTTAAATGACTAAATTGCAGGTTGGGTTGGGCGAAGCCAAACGTTACCGCGTGACCGATTCTTGCCTTTTTACTCTTTCATCATCAACTCTAGATATCGTGGTAAACCTGCTTTGAATCATTTGCTGGCTGATTAGGTCAATAGATTGATTGCTTGCCGATTCAGGATCCCGAGTGGTCCGGTTCCGCCTTGCAGGCTGCGGTGATTTGCCCACCTGCGGCGGACGGCGGCGGTAAGGGGGCATAAGGCCATGCCCCCTTAACCCCCGGCCTGATGCCCGCTGCCGCCTGATCCCTCGCTTACCGGCTGGCCTCCGTGACCATCAGCGATGGCACATCCCTGTGCCAGCGCTGACTCTCGCCGCATCCATGCGGCTCATTCCCTGCCGCCAGCCTCACGCTCGGGGCGGCAGAGGGCCGGTGAATGCCTTGGCCTTGCGGAGCATGTCAGGCTCGGTAAGAGCCAGAGCCAGAGCCAGGGCCAGGGCCAGGGCCTTGTCTGATATCACCAGACTCGCCCGACAGCGACTGGGTAGCGCTAAGCTGACCCTCTGCGCCAGGGATGGCGCGGCGGAGCCCCCCTGCCTCACCTTGCAGATCACGGAGGGTTCACGGCGTGTCAGCGTGAGCTGCCCAGTCGCGGTGGGATGATCAGAATCTGGGCCGACCCGGATTGGGGCCGGGTCATGGATGGGTATTTTTAATGTGCCGCCAGTTCGCGGAATAGGGACGGGTTATCGGCGATGGTGGCCAGCACCTTGGCGGCGAGGCCGGTGGGGTTGCGGCGGCGGGATTCCCAGCTCTTGATGGTATCGACGCTGGTGCCCAGCGCTTCGGCCATTTCCTGCTGGGAGACATTCAGTGCGGCGCGAATAGCTTTGACATCCGCCACTTCGTAGCGGGTGACGCGCGCCGCGGGCTGGCGCTGCTGCTGGATGGCAACCGCCTCTTCCAGCGAGGCTTTGAGTTCATTAAACAGGCTCATGGTGTTCCCCCTTGAGAAGTTGCGTCAGCTTTTTCAAGTCGGCTTTCTCGGCCGCCGTCAGGCTCTCTTTCTCGTTTTTCGCATATGCCAGCACCAGATAAATGACCTCGGCGGTGGCCAGAAAGTAGATCACTCGGGCGCTGCCGCTCTTGCCCTGCTGGCCGGTGGCCATGCGTATCTTGCGCAGGCCGCCTGTACCCTGGATCAGATCGCCCTTTTCCGGTTGGGCGATCAGTTCGATCTGCAACGCCTTCAATTCATCATCGGTGGCAAGCGTCTTGATCTGCCGGGTAAAGATCGATGTTTCAATAAACTCGATGGCATGACTCACGCAGCGCGACTCCATTCTCATCATTGTAGGTGTACAGGGTACACATCGGCAAGCGCAGGAACGAGCTGCTAGCTACAACAGGGTTACCGCTTGCCCTTGCTCCCCAACGCCCGCTTCTTGGCGCGTTGTTTCTGGGCGGTTTTGCTATGGCGTCTGGGATCGGGGGCGGCGCGGGTCAGATCCGGCTCGAAGCCGGGAAACCACTGCTGGGGTAGGCGCTGATCCAGCGCTGCTTCCACCTCTTCCAAGCGCAGGGCGTCTTCGGCGCTGAACAGGGTGATGGCGAGCCCTTTCTTACCGGCGCGACCGGTGCGGCCGATGCGGTGCACATAATCTTCGGCGACATGGGGCAGCTCGAGATTCAGCACATAGTTCAACTCGGGAATATCCAGCCCTCGGGCGGCGACATCGGTGGCGACCAGCGCCTGCAGGCTGCCGTCACGGAACGACTGCAGCACTTTCTCCCGCGCCGCTTGCGAGAGATCGCCGTGCAGGGCTTGCGCCTGTACTCCGTGCGCCAGCAGTTGCTGGGCCAGCTTGTCGCAGCCCTGGCGGGTGCGGCTGAAGATCAGCACCGGCTGGTAGCCCTTGACCCGGATGAGATGGCTGACCAGCTCGGCCTTGCGCTCGTTATCCACTGCATAGACCCGCTGCTCGATTTCGCGGGCGGTGCTGTTGCGCGCCGCCACCTCGATACGTTGCGGATCCCGCAGCCGACTCTTCGCCAACTGGTAGATGCCGTCGTTGAAGGTGGCGGAGAACAGCAGCGTCTGGCGTGTGTCAGGCAGTTGTGCCAGCAGGGCGTTGATCTCGTCGGCAAAGCCCATATCCAGCATACGATCGGCCTCATCCAGCACCAGCACCTCGATGCCCGCCAGCGACACCACTCCCTGGCGCAGATGGTCCAGCAGGCGGCCCGGGGTGGCGATCACCAGCTCGACGCCGGATTGCAGCACCTCGGCCTGGGCGGCAATGCTGACGCCGCCATAGACCAGCGCGGCCCGCAACGGGCTGCCAGCTCCGTACTGCTCGACGCTCTGGTGCACCTGCACCGCCAGCTCGCGGGTCGGCACCAGGATCAGGGCGCGCACTGTTGCGGTGGGCTGGGCGGCTGGTTGCGTCAGCAGCCGTTGCAGGATCGGCAGCACAAAGGCGGCGGTCTTGCCAGTGCCGGTCTGGGCGCCGGCCAGCAGATCCTGACCGGCCAGAATGACGGGGATCGCCTGCTGCTGGATGGGCGTGGGCTGGTGGTAACCCAGACGCTGCAGGTTCTCCAGCAGGACGGGGGCGAGGGCAAGATCGGCAAACGACATGGTGACACCTTGAGAATTAACGAAAATCGCCACGGCGCGGCCACGGGCGATAAGGGCTAGGGGGCCATGGTAGCAGATCTGTGGGTTTTGCTCCCAAGCTGTGCGCCGAGAGTGTGCTGACGCCGTTCAGCACGGGGCCTCGCCCGTGCTGTGCTAGTCTTGCCACAGGGAGTTTCGCTGCAATGATGGTCGCGACGCCGACATTCGGCGTGTCGCAAGTCGGGTGTCGAGATAGGGATCGTCAATCGAGATCAGTGATGGTGAAGAGATTCTGGTATGGGCTTAGTTGTTGTCTGCTGTGCGTCTGGCTGCCGGTCAGGGCTGAGCTCTGTTCGATTCGTTACTTCCAGCAGGATGCCCGTTACGCCTATCGCACCGCCCTGTTACGGCTGGTGCTGGATAAGACCCAAGAGCTGGGTGCATGCCGCTTAAGCCCGCAATTTACCACCGTGACCCAGGATCGGGGCTTGGCGCTGATGCAGGAGGGGCGTATCGATGTGGTGTCGATGCCGACCACCCTGCAGCGGGAGCGGGATCTGCGTGCGGTGCGATTTGATGTCCTGCGCGGGCTGCTGGGGTATCGGGTGCTGCTGATCCGCAAACAGCAGCAAGCCGATTTCGCCGCTGTCCAGTCGCTGGCCGAATTGCGCCACTTCCGGATGGGTTTCGGCATGCATTGGGCGGATCTGCCGCTGCTGCAATACAACGGTTTTCGGGTTGTCGCCGCACCCCATTATGAGTCCCTGTTTGCCATGCTGGCTCGTGGGCGCTTTGACGGCTTCCCTCGGGGGTTGAATGAAGCTTGGCAGGAGCTGGGCGAGCAGAAGGCTGCTTTCCCGGATCTGATGGTAGAGCCGACGTTGGCCTTTCATTACCCCTGGCCGGTCTATTTTTTCGTCCGCAAGGACAATCAGGCCCTGGCCGAGCGTCTGCAACTCGGTTTGCAGCGCGCCCAAGCCGATGGTTCCTTGCGCCAGCTCTTTATGCAGCACCATGGCCAACTGTTACAGCAAGCCCAACTGGCGCAACGACGCCTGTTTTTACTCAGTAATCCCTCCTTGCCGCCCGGCACGCCGCAAGCCGATACCAGTTGGTGGTTACCGACTGCCCAACAGGAACGGCTGGGGCTTGCCCCTACATCCCAATAACTCTAGGTCTGACGCACTCCTTTCCTTGATCATGCATGTTGGCCATTCGTCTCTCATTGAGTCTCTTTGTCTTTTCCTGTCGTGAATAACCCTGGATTTCATCGGTATTTCACCCGCTAAAACCTGCCTATACTCTGGGCTCAACCCGTACCTCTTTGTTAGCGAATTTCAGGAGTGAACATGAGCCACACTATTACCCTGCAAGGGAACCCGGTCGAAGTTGCTGGCGATTTTCCAGCCGTTGGTTCCCAGGCCAAGCCATTCTCCCTGGTGGCCAAGGATCTGAGCGATGTCACCCTGGCCAGCCTGGCCGGGCAGCGCAAAATTCTGAATATCTTCCCCAGCGTGGATACCGGGGTCTGCGCCACTTCAGTTCGCAAGTTCAATGCCGAAGCCAGTGCCCTGAGCAATACCGTGGTGCTGTGCATCTCGGCCGACCTTCCGTTCGCCCAGGCGCGCTTCTGCGGTGCCGAAGGGCTGGATAAGGTCGTCACCCTGTCCACCATGCGCGGTGCCGCCTTCCTGCAGGATTACGGCGTCGCGTTCGCCACCGGTCCGCTGGTGGGGTTGACGGCACGTGCCGTCATCGTGCTGGATGAGCAGGATAAGGTGCTGCACAGCGAGCTGGTGCCGGAAGTGGCCCAGGAGCCGGATTACGCGGCTGCGCTGACCGTTTTGGCATAAGGCCAACAAGACATAAGGCCAAGAAGATAGACAACAGGCTCCTGCGGGAGCCTTTTTTGTGTGCGCCGGGCATGGCGCGCAGCGCCGTGACAGGCGCTATCCGGTCACCGTGGTGGTGATGGGATGACTTGGAGGTGTAAGT
>NZ_BAAGVN010000277.1:0-5370 GCF_054780855.1 Pseudaeromonas pectinilytica | reverse complement strand
GAGTAGGCAGAGAAAATCCAAGCAAAACAACACGTTAGACGGTATTATTAATTCGCTTGCCGCTTAAGGTTCTGTACATGAGAGGCTTTTATGGTGTAACCCTCAAATCAAGCGCTGAGGGGGTAAATGTATTGCCGTTCGCCAATCACTGATCGACCGTGTTTGTTAATAGACCCCGCCATTGTGCGGGGTTTTTTTATGCCCGACATAATCACCAGTAATTTAACGGAGGCGACAAGTAATTTAACGGCCTAACAGTTTTGCCAGAAGTCGGGCTGGTATCGGGCAAGCATCCGGCAGATTTGAATTTCGCGCAAAGCCAGGCCTGGCGCGGGTTTGCGTTGTTTATCGGGCAGTTCGGGCGGTTTTTTTATGAAAAGTTTATATATGAAAATATACACAAGACGAAAAGTATATTTACAAGTTAAAGGCTCCATATAACAACAAATAGGAAAAACTGCCCGAAGTGCCAGACGACCAAAACCACCTGGCCAACGCTTCAACGGATATGTAAACCGCCGGGAGTCTATATATTTTGCGGCTGTCAGAGAGTTACGGCGTAAAACGTGGTGACCTAGTACCCCCCCCCCACGAAACAGCGTTAATTTCTAGTAATTTAAAGTTTCCCTTTTTTTACCATTTGCTCACATACCACCGTGCGGTATCGTCCTTCGGTATCTAGTGGATATCGATCTCTAAGATTTCGGTCTGCAAAATCAAAAGCGTTCGCGACTCTTATTCTCCCGGAATTGTCATCCTTATATAGATCCAGCAGTTCCGTAAACCTTCTCACACGTTCGTTATTGCTGACGATTCTGTCATCACTATCGAGGCTTCCTGTGTAGCAAGCTAGCAATACGGAGCCAAGGATATTTTCCTTGGTGGCAATGTATCCTCCAATATCGACTTTTTTGTCATCTTTTATGACGGGCATCCTTTCAATCTTAACGGCGAGCTTCAACGCTTTCGCTCTGGCGCTATCTTTCCGGCACGCCTCCTCATCGATACCTGCGGCGTTACCGATCATCGTGGCGACGATGCCGGCCGCTTTATCGATTAGATAATAACAACCTGACTCATCACCATACTCGTAATCGAGAGCAGGCGGGGCATTCCAGACAAGCTTTCCAGCTTTGCGTAACGATACCACTAGCGCAGCAGTCTCGGCGGTAAAACAAGCCCCAGGAACATCATGGGCTATCGATTCATTATGCAAATCACCGTTCTCGGATATGGTCCACACACAGTCAACATCAGGACTCATCAGATGCGTCACCGCATATGGCTTATCGAGATGCGCGATCCTGGAATCGGCATCGTCCGAATATGCATGAGCGTGGGTAGCCATCAGAAAAGGAACAACCGCTAACAAATGTTTCATCATTTCCAGTTCCAGAATTCCGGATTCTCATTAAATTGGCTGATATATGTGAAAAATACAACATACGAACGTGTTGTACGTTGTGTCACGGTGTAAATAGTGAGAGCAAAGAAGTCGTGACGAATTCGTCAATATAATCAAAGTTTTAACCAAAAAACATGATGACCGGTCACAATAAATACTGGTAAGATAGTCGAAGAAATAAGCGAATATTTGTATCGGGAGTTATTTATGGGGCGTCCCAAGGGATCAAGAAACATGCGCAAGGCCATACCCGTTGCAATATTAAACGAGGCCTTGGCCAAACTGGCTATCCAGGTAGCACAGGGCGACCCGCAAGCTGTGGCCTTGACGATTAAACACTGCATCCCGGCACCAATGGCGGAGCCCGTCGCCGGTGGCGTGCAGGAGCGTGCCATTGAGGCCCGGATCTATGAGCTGACACAGATGCAGGCGGAAATTGCCGAACTCAGGAAAAAACTAGAGGAGCGCAACGCATGATGAGTATGACCAAGGCCCGCCAGGAACTGGCAGAGCTGCGCCGGGGGTTTCACAAAGACGTGGCGTTGATGCGTCACCAAGGGCCGATTATCGAACGGGCCGGACAGATCCTGGCAGACCGAAGTTTGACAGTGGTTCAGGCGCTCGACTTGGCGTTAGATGAATTTGTGAACGCATAGGAGCAAATCACATGACACCGAAACAAGCACGCCAAGAGCTGGCCGAACTACGCAACCGGGCAGAACATTCCGAGCAGCAATGTAGCAGCAAGGCCGAGATGTTCGAACGCCTATACGGCGCTGGAGCGGATCACTTTTATCTGTAGGAGATTGAACCATGACCAGCAAAGAACTTGCCGCACGACTCGAAGAATTACGGCACAAGGTCGAAAATGGCGACCCTGACAGTAGTATCGACGCTTTACTAACGGACTTGGGAGAACTCTACAGCGACGCGTTGCGATGCGAACCGCCACAATGCGATATCGCGGTAACTGCCACGATGCTTCAAGCCCACCTGCTAGGGATGGATGGCTTATGACACCGAAGCAAGCACGCCAGGAATTGACACAAATGCGCGAACAAGCCGCACAGGGCAAGCGGTTCAAGTCGCACGCCGAAGCGATGGATGACTTTTACCAAATGATGGCTGGCCCGAGCCCCGAGATGCAGCGCACCCGTTCAACCTTGGCCGATTACTACTGATCACTTCTCCAGAGTGAGTGTTTTGCCCGCCGTGTGCGGGCTTTTTTTTGCCTGTTTACCACGTTTTACGCCTCAACTTGCCGCACGCCCTGCCGCCCCTGGCTTCCTGCCTGATTGTGTATCCGATGGGCCTGACGAAAACGTCATCTTTCGCATTTATAGCCTGACGAAAACGTCATCTTTTGCCTTGACGGATGCGTCAGGAAATCTTTATTTATCATGCACTTATAGCGTGACGACCAACAATTAACCATGGTAGCCTTATTGCAGATGTTAGTTAAACAGCAATTAACAAGGGGTACAAAACATGACATGGCAACCGGGCGAAAGTGGCAACCCAACTGGGCGAAAAGTAGGGAGCAAAAACCGCTTAACGCTGACCCGCGAAGCAATTATTGAGGCGGGCGGGATCCGCCAGAGTGAATTCAGATTGTTAGTCAATTTGATGCTGACCGATGAGTCGGAAGAAGTAGCAGCCAAAGCGCTTGAGCTGATCCGTTTGGCGCACCGTATCGCACCGAAATCCCAACTAAGTATCGCATTACCCGATCAGGAGTAAGACCGAATGAAAAATCGCAAACCAGTTACACACACCCACACACAGCAAACGATCGACGCATTCAACAGCGGCACTCTGCGAACCATCAGCGGCCAGCCCGTAACCAGTCGCCGTGTACTCGATGCCACACCGGCCAGCCAGGTTGTGCTGACAAGCCGAGCACACGACGCGCTCCAACGTTCACAGGGCCATTCAGTGGCTCAAGCTGCCCAACCTGCGGCCCCGATGCTGTCACGGAGCCAGGAGGCCGTTCTGCGCATGGCACAGGCAACGCCGCAACAAGCCGCACCAAAGTCCGGCCCCGTCGTATCTCGCGCACAGGAAGCACTTACCCGAATGGCTGGGGGTGATAAATGAGCCGCATGGTAGGACAACCCCACGCCATAGCCGCGTTAGTCAAAGGCAATAAGGGAAGCAGTCGTTGGAACGAGGCACAACGTCAAAACGCCCGGAAACCGCAAAAGGAGAAACAAGCATGATCGAGTCCGCGAAACACAAGACCGAAGCATTCAACAGCCAACTGGCCGCAATTGAAGCCACGATTGACGATCTGGAATACCAGATCCGATGCGAGAAGGCGAAGGCCGCCAAGATTAAATTGCCGGATGTTGGCGAAGAGATGGAACTTGCGACCCGCCAACATAAAACAGCAATGGCCGATCTGACGCTTGCAATTAAGCACTGGCTAGCAGCTCCCGATCAAATGGCAGATGCCCCGTTACTGACCGCCGCCGCTGCCCGTTGCGCACAGAATGGCAGCGCCGACGAATGCGTGGAATCTGTAGGCAAGCGAGCCATTCAATTGCTGATCCTCACCATGTTGATCCAGCCGAGCTTAAGAGTGTGCGACCGGGAACGCTGGCTGAACGCTGGAACCGCTGCCGACATTGAAGCGGCTATGGTTCGGCATTGCCGAGAGGCTGGGATAGCCCCTGACGTGATTAGCCGCATTGATACGGTTCGGGAGTTCAAGTCGTTCGCGGCGGCAAGCCGCTTGCACTGCGTTAGCCGTGTACGCAAGTTGGGAGGGGTGTAAATGGTCAAGGAGCTATTGAGCCAAGATGATCCATTGCTGTATGGGGAAGCAGCCCGCGTGATAATCACGCGGCTGCTCAAGCCAAGCAACACCCATTTCATCCCCGTCGCCACCCTGGCCGAGATCCTCGGGCTTCACCATGATGTTGTTCGGGACTTGATGCTAGACGCCCAGTTCATCGACTTCGATGACCAAGGGGGGCTGATAGGGGCTGAACTGAGGCACAAGCTATGAATGCCCGCCGTCGATTGTTCTTCTATCTGCACAGAGGTGGCAAATGAGGCTTAAATTGAGCACAAGCTATGAAGCCGATGTATGGAGGAAACGTCTTAAGCGAGTTCGAGCACGACAGGAGGATCAGGGCCAATTCCTTCGCGACCTGGCCCAAGCGGCCAACAGTGAGCCGCCGGGAGCCGAGTCTCTGCCGTGGTCGGCCAGATCCGTTAATCGGTTCATCACAAGCGAGCGCCATCCGTTTAGATGACTCTGCCCCAGTACCTGATCACCAGTGTAATGTTATTCACACTGGCATTTTTTATTCAGATCACAGGTGACAAACGAAACGATTGGCGTCGGCAGCCGATTGGCTTGGAGAGTCGCAACGCCTACACTCCAAGCCAGATCCGGACTCGAACCGACACGCCACAATCTGATGTGCCAGCGATCGACAGGCCACAACCCTGGCCAGATCGCCAGCGGCCATGACCAAGCGGCAAGACAACCCCCATCTGATTAGACAACGCCCGGCCATCGTGCCGGGTTTTTTATGCCCCCGAGGCCATGCCCCCGAGGCGTGAATTTGGCGTAAACCCGCCTGAACCACACAAAACCGAAAACGCCTGTATCTAATTGAATCAATCGGTTAAGTGAGCTATTATTCCATTAACAACCGTAGTTGCGGCATTTAAAATCCCTCGCTGGCAACGGCGTGCCGGTTCGATTCCGGCACCGGGCACCATTAAAATCAAGCACTTACGCACCAATCTCCGCAATCCAATATCTCCGAGGGAATATCCGGGGAATATGATTGGGGAATATGCGTTTTCACGATTTGCATTTCTATTCACTTCTCCTTGCTTCATCTCAGTACAAACGACAGAACATATTCCATCGAGTAGGAGGAGGCCTCGCGGCCTCCGTCCTCTCACACCACCGTACATGCGGTTCCGCATACGGCGGTTCATGTTAA
>NZ_BAAGVN010000276.1:0-4869 GCF_054780855.1 Pseudaeromonas pectinilytica | reverse complement strand
CTGGAAGCCATGGCCCGAGCGCTACTGGGCAATGGTCAGTTTGAAGAAACCGAGGAGGATATCCCGCAGATGTTGGAGGAGTTCTATCCCGAGGCAGAAACGGATAACCCACCAGCTCAGACTGGCGACATGGCATCGCCTGCAACTCCGGTGGTTAAACCCAAACCCACCACGCCCATCCGTCAGTCCCGACTGACCAGCAAGCTGGGCTCCGCTTCACCGACCAGCAATCAGCCACCAAGCACCGCCACAGCCACCTCGCACGGCTAACGCAACACCCATCACTCAACGGCATACACGGCTCAAGGTCTCCCCAGACACGGGAGACCTTGAGCCGTTTTCTATTTATTGAATTGAAGGAGAACCATCATGCAAGCAGGTGACCACCTGGTTTCCCCGCGTCCGGGGTTTACCCATCACGGGCTCTATGTCGGGAATAACGAAGTCATCCACTACGCCGGTTACTCGTCCGGCGAAGAGTCCGGGCAAGTGGTACTGACCTCACTGGAGGTATTCCGCAACGGCCATCCTTGCCGCGTTGTCACCCACAACCTGCGTCGCTACACCCCTGGGCAAAGCGTCGAGCGTGCCTGGTCGCGACTGGGTGAGGCTCATTACAGCGCGCTGCTCAACAACTGCGAGCACTTCGTGACCTGGTGTATCCAGGGCTTTCACTACAGTGCGCAGGTACAAAGGCTGGTAGAAACCGGACTTGCCGTCGGCAGCCAGGTGCTCCCACGGCTGCCGGTTGTCCCGATAGAAACCATGGCCGTGGCCCATCCACTGCGCGAGACCGCGATAGCGACTGCGGTGACAACGGCTTTACCTTCCGCCTCACAAACTGCAGCCATTGTCGCGGGTGGATTGACCCTAGCGAGCGCCGCCCCGTTAGCCCTACCGATAGCAGTAGCCGGAACCGCGCTATACGGCGCCAAGAAGCTCTTCGACTGGCTGACCGACTAACCCCCGAATTCTCAGGAGATGACCATGACCATTCCCTTTCAAGCGGAAGGCCAACTGCTGCCCGTCAGCCCCTGGCTGAAATCCCAACTGGCCGAGATGGTGAGCGAGCAATCCATCAATCTGGAGCCGCTGACGGCGCTTACCTTTCGTTTCAACGACCCGAACTATTCAGCCACCCGAGGCGGCTATCACCCAGTTGAAATCCGGCTGGTACGCGGCCTCAATGGCTGGCTGTTCGATACCATCACCGACTTTAGCTACCAAGGCTATGGCGACTGGGCCGAGCTCGACAAGGAGCTGGATTTTGATTTTCTAAGCCCCGAGTTCACCCACATCTATCTGGGCATGCTGGAGCACGATGACGCCATCGAGTTGTACCAGCTCTGGGAGAACAACTTCTGGCTCTATTGCCAGATGAACACCTTCAGCACAGCCCTGAGCTGTACCTAACCGCATCACGACAACGCCACCTCCGGCACTGACGCCGGAGGTGGCGTTGTCTATGGAGAACTCACCATGAGCCACAACAAATTCAAAGCTGGAGAAACGCAGGGCACCTATGTCCTCACAGAACCTGTTACCACTGAGGAAATCTTAGCTATGGCCAACCGCCTGGCTCGCGCCCGCGTGACCAAGGGCAAGGCGTTGACCTCGCCCAGCCTGACCTACAGCTGTCTGCAAACCCTGCTCCAGGAATACGAGCACGAGGTATTTGGCATCCTGTTTTTGGACAGCCAGCACCGGGTCATCAAGTTTGAGGAACTGTTCAGGGGCACTCTGGATGGCGCTTCCGTCTACCCGCGCGAAGTGGTCAAGGCGGCCCTGGCCTGCAACGCCGCCGCCGTGATCTTGGTACATAACCATCCATCAGGCTTGCCGGAGCCGAGTCGCGCCGACCGATCACTCACCGAACGATTGCAGGTTGCCTTGGGTGTGGTGGACATCCGCCTGCTGGATCACCTGGTCATCGGTACCGAGGGACGAGTCTCCATGGCTGAGAGGGGGTGGATTTAAACACAAATCTATCACTGCATTACCGGCTGAGTGATGAACCAGCCGGGATTTACAGTTCAGCTACTGATGCCAACGCCCCATCTGTCTCCTTGGCCGTTGTCACCACAACCGGGCAGCATGGTGAAAGGCCTTGCCCCTCAAATCCGAAGCAGATCAAGTTAGTTGCAAACCTTGCCTGGCGTCTATGGTTCCGTAAGCGGCCTAAAGGTAAACTTTCATATCTTTGCATATGCCATTACCTTCGGCTTGGCGCTAATAGCAGCCACCAGACCTCAGGCATGCAAGGAACCTTCGACTTCATGGATGAATTAAACAGGTAGGGAACGACATGCTGGATTTGCTTGCACACCTGTGCCCAGATTTTTCTCAAATGTTGAGTGGCAACACCTTGGGTATCAGCGCCTGGTTTTGTGTAGTCATCATTATTTTTTTCTTTCCCTCCGTGATTTTTTTGTCCCGACATTATTTTCACTTCAAAAGGCGCATCAATGCATTGCATTCTTTGCTAAGTGAACAAAGCAGAGAAACGCTGGCCCAGACACGTCGTGAAACCCTGCAACGGGCTAAACAGCTAAAGGCGGACAATATCGGCAAGCTCTGGCAAGAGTTTGATGAAAGCCTGGTGATGTCTTCCGACCAGACGCAACTCTTCAACACCCTGGATGCGGAACATTTTTTCAATGCAAAAACCCTGGCGACCGGCCTGACCGCCAGCCGCCTGCTGGCCGCAGCTCCGAGTTTTTTGGTGGCGATCGGGGTGCTAGGAACCTTTGTTGGACTAACCATTGGTCTAGAGGGGCTAGTGGGCAATACGTCCGAAATCGACACCCTCAAGAGTGGGATCAATAAGCTTATCTCGGGAGCAGCCGTTGCCTTTACGACCTCGGTCTGGGGGGTTGCCTCTAGTCTCGGGCTGAATCTGCTTGAAAAGCTGCTTGAACGGAAAGCCCTGAACCTTATCCAAAGCATACAGAATGAGATCGACTTCCTCTATCCAAGACTTCCGGCGGAACAATCCCTGGTGCATATCGCCGAGTACAGTAAAGAAAGCAAAGAAGCACTTCAGGAGCTGCACGAGAGGATCGGAGACCGACTGCAAGAAAGCATCAACGGCATGAGCGAGGCCATGCAAAATGCCCTCACTGACACACTCAACAACATCATGGGGCCGGCCATCCAAACCCTGGTTCATTCAACCAGTCAGCAATCAAGCCAGGTGATGGAAAACTTGGTGGGCAGCTTTATGGAGGGCATGAGCTCGGCAGGCCGAGTACAGGGTGAACAGCTCGAAAAAGTGGCAGCGGATGTCAATACCGCCGTCAGCAGCATGGGCGAACGTCTTGAACAGCTGTTTAGTAAATTAAGCACCCAGCAGGCCAGCAGCCTGGATGCTCAGGATGAGCAGTCCAGACGTTTCCAGGAGCAGTTGCAGCAACTGGCCAATTCGGCAGATGAGCGACAAGGCCAGTTGGAGAGTCGCTTTGGCAAGATGATGGGTGACCTGGCCCAGCAACATGAGCAACAGCAAGCCACCTTACTGGAGCAGCAACAAAAAATGCTGGGAAGTCTGGGTACTGCAAGCCAACAGCAAATCGAGACTATGACCTCGGCCGTACAGCGACAACAGAACACATTGCAGGATGCCGTTGGCAAACTGCTGGATAACGTGAGTCAGCAAGGTGCTCAGGCTGATGTTCGCGAGCAGGTTCGTCAGGAGAAATTCCAGCAGCAGCTGAATGACGTGGCTCAGCAGCAGCAAGCGCTGTTGACCGCCTTAGCCGAATCAGTGCAAGCCGGGCAGCAGCAAAGCCGCCAAATGGCGGAACAGCACCAGCAATTGCTGGTTCGCTTGCAACAAGTGACCGACTCCGCCGCCCAGAGCAGCAAACATATGGACAGCAGCGCCAATCAGCTAGGCCTGCTCTCCACCAATGTCCGTTCAGCCGCCGAACTACTGGGGCAACGCCTGGAGCAAGTGACTCAGAGGATTGAGCAAGCCGGTAGCCAAAATATTGCACTAACAGATCAACTCAAACAACAAGCCGAGATGCTGGCCAGATTGCAAGATGGCTTGCTGATGGGAGCAGAACGTTTCGAACAGGCGGCCAGTGAAGCTCGCCATGGCTTTGTGGAGATGAAGCAAACGCAGCAACAATTCCTGACAGGGGTGAGAACCGAATTCAATGCCTTAGGCGAGACGTTGCGTTCCCAAGTTGAAGCCATCGAAAAACAGGCTGAACAGTGGCTGCAAAAATACGCCAGCGAAGTCAGCACTCAGGTTCATGAACGCATGGATCAGTGGAACAAGGTTTCTCTGGAATATGCCACCAAGATGTATCACACGGCCGAAGCCATGAGCAGTGTGCTGGATGAGCTGGAGCAACGCTGATGCAATTTCGTAAAGCTCAAACCACCAACGTTGACGAAGAAAACCCCTACTGGATGTCCTTTTCCGACATCATGTCCGCCCTGCTCGTCATCTTTATTATGGCCTCGGTGATCCTGATCCTGCAGCTGATGGAGATCCAAAAAGAACTGGAGCATAAACAAGCCAAGTTTGAAGAAGAGATTGTCGCGCTAAAACAAGCCGAGCAAGTACGCCGCACCATTCTTGACGAAGCAGTAGAGACCCTGCGCAAACGCGGCATCAAGGTGGAGATCAGCCAGAATCACACCGTCTTGAGCATTCCCAACGAATTGCTTGGCTTTGAAACCGGCGCCTTTGACATAAGTCCGACCTATCAATCCCGGGCCAGGGAAATAGGCGAAGTGCTTAACATGGTAATCTCTCGTGACAATCGAGTGGAGTGGCCTTGTTGATCAAATCCAAAGTCGGATACTCGCTCCCCCACCCGCCGGGCGGGCTTAGTTGACGGCCTGCCGAATGGGCAT
>NZ_BAAGVN010000275.1:0-4801 GCF_054780855.1 Pseudaeromonas pectinilytica | reverse complement strand
GAAAATCCAGCGAAGAGGTAATGGATTTCAAGTGTGACGAGCTGATTTTGGGAAAAAAAGATGCCGATTCAAGGGCGCTTACCATTGACTCATAAGTGCGCTGCTTGTTCCCCGCCAAACGGCGGGGCTTACCCTCCCCATGCGTGATACATATTCCTTTTTACCTTCCGATAGACCTGCCTGATGATCCGCAGTGACCGGCGCCCCTGCATGCCCCTCATTGCTGTGGTATTTACCCGACAACTTTGTGATATATCGCAATAATCCGCAGTTTAAGCTGAGTTGGTGAACAATTGTGTTGATTCTGGAAGTTGTGATGATAACCTTAAAAACAGAAGATCGGTTTATTTGTAAAAATCTGAATTTAACAGTGATTTGGGGGTTCTTGTGAGCACAAAAGATACACTTATGCAGGGGCTAGAACAGTTGCGGCTGGGCGCGAGAAGAGGGCTGGCCGCTATTGAGAAAAAGCAGGTTCTCACTTCGCAAACAAACATTTTGCCCGTTACGTTTACGTTCAATGATGTAAAAAAACTTCCGGGAATGAATCAACAAAGGACTGAGGCCGCCCTTGCTGCTCTCCGCGCCAAAGGGATGGAATTCAAACGAGATGAATCCAAACAGCCAAGTCCCTACAGTTTTTCGCTAGCAGATGTCCGGTCTATCTACCAAGAGGCTGGCATTCAATCTAACCGCCAGCGCCTGGAGCAAATGGGCCGCTGGCACGGTGCTAGCGTTATTGCTGCACTGTCTCTAAAGGGTGGTGTTGGCAAATCAACAACAGCCGCGACCCTAGCCTCTGGTTTCATTCATGCTCGGAACCTCATCGCACAACAGATGCGGATCTGCATTATCGACCTCGACCCTCAAGCCTCTCTATCTGTTGCCTTTGGCTACAAGGGGCTCGGATTAAAAGAACAGCATTCTGCTGTCGAGGCCATCATGACTCAAGCCAGTCCGGATACTCTGCGGCAGTGGATTAAACCCACTGCGAGTGAAGGTCTCTACATATTGCCGGCCAGTAGCGCGGATTCATTTTTCAGCCTGCATGCATATCGATTTGCAGACAAAACCGGAATCAATGTCACCGAACTCCTCTCCAAATTCGTCATTGAGCCGCTGAAGAATGACTTCGACCTGATCATCATCGATTGCGGCCCGCACCTTGATGCTGCCTTGCTGAATGCAATGCAATGCTCTCACTCTATGCTGATCCCCGTAGGGCTCGATCCTTTAGAGTTTGATTCGACGCTGAAATTTGTGGATCGGATGTATGACCTGTACGACACAATCCCCTCCCCGATTCTGGATCCTGAGCGGATAAAATTCATAGCCACAAAACAGGATGCCAGTAATCAGATCCACCTCGATAATTACCAGATCATGATGCGATGCTGGCCTGGCCATGTTTTGTCTCACAAGATGGACAATCTCCGGCCGTTCTCCGCCGTTTTTGAGGAGGGGCAAGGGCAAACCGTCTTTACTATCCAGCCGAAAGCATATAGCGGTGACTCTCGCTCTTTAAAGAGAGCTCTAACTGTCGCTGAGAACGTGGTTACCGAGGTTTTCGGGGCTCTAGTTAATGGGGAGACCATGTAATGGCAAAGCAACGAGTATCAGCCGCAGATTTGCTGGACCAACACCCTGGGGATAATGCCCTTGGCGTGGGGGAACCGTTAGTGCCGCTAAAGGAAGATCAGCCATTCGATTTGATGAATGACCTGGCCATGGAAACTCTCCCGCCAGAGGAACAAAAGGCCCGCTTCATTCGTAAAGAAATGGGTGTGCGATATGTTCAATTATCAAATGACCGGCGGGTAAAGTTCACCACAATTTATATTCCTGCTGGCCAAGTTGAATCACTGACGCGAGTACATCCCGCTAACACTCGCAACCCAAACGCTGTAACAGCAGAGTCCTGCAGCGATATTTTACCGAGCATTCAAAATGATGGTGTTGTAGTTGACGCCCTAGCCACGAAGGGTGCCGATGGTATTTATTATATCTTTGATGGCCAACGTAGACGGTTCTGCGCAATTTACGCCAAAAAAGGCTTACTGGTCAGCTTCACGACGGAAATACTGACCCCTGCAGAGGCTAAAGAAATTAGCCACATCTTTAATTTAACTAAGCCTAACTCACTCTATGACAATGGCCGTTATTACCAGGGGCAAATGGATGAGTTAGGGATGACGCAGGCCGAGTATGCCGATTTTACCGGTATCTCTGCGGTTCAGATCAATTATGGTTTGGCTGCGGTCAAAATCCCGATGTTCATTTATGAGTTGTTTCCATCCAAGACCGACATTGGACGCCCTACCATCCTACTGATTAGCCGGCAGTACAAGAACCTGACGGACGAGCAGAAAGAGGCCCTGCGTCAGGCGTGTAGCAATCATTTGCAGGACAATGAAATACCCAGCGATGCTGCAGCGTCTACGCTGCTGCGCAAGCTGTTAGCCGATATCACAGGAAAAGATGACTCTCATGATCATCAAGCGACAGTTACAGCCGGTCGATTCACCGTTAAAACGCAAGGCAACGGGAAACTGGAGGTAACACTCCCCAAGGGGCTGGACGCGGCCAAATTCATAGAGATGCTGAAAAATCTCAAGTGATACTTCCCTCCTCTTTATCAAGAGGTAAGCCCGGTTCGTCCGGGCTTTTTTATCTCTGATGAAACCCACCTGTATCCGCAAACATCACTGCTGTATTTGAGTGCGGTTATTGGTGTTTATGTTTACTGATTAGCTGTTGGATATTACAATGATGCTGTAAAGAGATACAGCGGCGATGTATTTAAGTACAGTTATGCCGCATAACCACCCGCCCAGCGTGGGCAACACCAACCAAGGATTTGTGCATGAAAAAAATCATGATGGCTTCACACACTGCAACCCTACCTACCCACATACCTACATCCAAGCTCAACCCTGACTCGGTGATCCTGGTGGATGATGATGGACTCGAAACTGTCGTTGGCAGTTCAGCATTCATTTACAACCCTGACGGTGGACGGATATTTGGTGGCTCCCCAACAGATCAGCACTACCAGCGGCTCGTGCGGGCTTTACTCGCTAAGGGGTTGGGCGCAGGGGATCATGAAATTTCTGTCGGCCTGTCGGCTGCCAAGCAGCATGTGATGAGCTTCCGAGCAAACAAATCAACGACCGACCTGAACGATGAGGCCACGAAAGCGTTGGCCGATGCCATCAAGGAAATCCGGTTTCGAGAAGGCAGTACGGATGGGGCAATCAAGACCTGCCGCGTTCGCTTGGTAGAAGATAAGCCAGTTTCAGTCTTGTATGAAACCGAGGCCGTCACCAAGATCATGCCACCACAAGCGCAGTCATATTTGGTCTTTCAGATCGGTTCGGGGGATTGGCAAAGCTGCTGTGTGGTTGACCGAAAGATTCAACATCAAACTCACCGGCGAGTGCAGGGTATTTCAGGGGCAGAGCAAAAGCTGAAAGAACTGCTCGGGTTGTCCCTGGTGGAAACCAAAAAGGCGTGGATCAAGGGTGAACGTCCAGATGGCACTATGGCCAGCACAGTGGTGTCGTGCGAAGCGGAGAAATCACGTTCAGCTCGAGCTCACATTACCGAGCACTTGCCATCACTTCTTAACTCGTTGGATGGTCTGCATGACCGAATCGGGGCCGTTGTCATATCTGGCGGCGCTGTCCACGATGATGTATTCATTGAGCAATTGAAGAAGGAAATCCCCAGTGATTTAGCGACGGTAACTTTGACCGACCTCCAGATAGCTGATGCTGATGGCTTGTTGGATCCATCCTTTGCTTGCGTTGTTGGGATCCAATCGCTGGGTGTATCGGCTGCGATGGATATTGGAAACTCATTCCTCAAGGGTATCTTTGTCGATGAATAAGAGCTGGCCAAAGGAGATGCAGATCCGGAACGTGCCGAAGGACTTAGCCAAGTTCTTAGCTCGGCCTGATTTCGGATCATTCCTGTGCGAGTTTAGCTGTATCGACAGAGCCATTGCTATGCAGCTCGATACACAGCCTGTGAGTGCGCGGGCGCTGTATCTGATGCTGGCCGGATACTCCTCATTGATGGAGGAAAACATGGAGAGGCCACAACCTCCCCATGTTTCACCGAAACAGCTAACAACGGGGCTTAGCCCTTTCACTCCACTCGCCAAAAGTATCGTTTTCAAGTCGATCCCCCATGAGATCAGAGCTCTTATGGATGCTGACTCATTTTCAGAGAAGATAGCGGATCCCTGCTCCCTGGATGCATGGACAGCGTATCAACTGGACAATGGTTCAGCTACCACCAGGGTGATTTTCTTGATATATGAGGGGGTGTCGATACTGATGACTAAAGGCCGCATCAGGAAGCCTTCTGGCGGCCTCTTACACGCGCCTCAAACTACGACTCATAGCGGGACTAGCGTTAATCCTGTGGATGTTGCCAAGGAGGCCGCAGGAACCATGGAGGCGCAAGATGGTGCGGGTGGTATGGGTTCATCAGGAGAGACTGGCTTTAAATCACTGCTGCCAGAGGATTCGCCCTTATGGACTGCACTAAGCAAAAAAATAGCGCCTTGATGGGCGCTATTTTTCTACCTGCAGGTCAGGGGGGTGAGTAGCCAAAGGTAAGCCAAACATTCGGGTCAATGGGCAAGGGGTCTACAGACATACGACTTACATCAAAGAACCCTCCATGGCTATCCAATCCCCCATGGCGCAGCATGTGCATATTCCCACGCATGGCGATCGCTCAATAACATTCATGCCGATCACGTAATAACATCCATGTCGATCACTCAATAACA
>NZ_BAAGVN010000274.1:0-4545 GCF_054780855.1 Pseudaeromonas pectinilytica | reverse complement strand
GAGTAGGCAGAGAAAATCCAAGCAAAACAACACGTTAGACGGTATTATTAATTCGCTTGCCGCTTAAGGTTCTGTACATGAGCATGGCATTGGTCGAAATCAGCACATTACCCCAGCGGTCCAGGGTCTGGGAGCTGACTGGGGCTGACTGAATATCGTTGAGCTTCGGTAACTTCTGTTTGATTAGACGCCCCAGCTTGTCATAGGTATTCAGCGTTGCACGGTCATCGCCTGTGCCACTACCCCCTTCAAGCGTATCGTTTGTGACATGGCCTAGCATGTCGTACCCAAAGCTGCGAGTGTCACCGTTGCTCTCGGTCTTGCGGATCATCTGCCCAG
Organism: Pseudaeromonas pectinilytica; assembly: GCF_054780855.1. Lineage (NCBI taxonomy): Bacteria > Pseudomonadati > Pseudomonadota > Gammaproteobacteria > Aeromonadales > Aeromonadaceae > Pseudaeromonas > Pseudaeromonas pectinilytica. The sequence continues at coordinate 4,206 of NZ_BAAGVN010000274.1, read as the reverse complement.
CTTGGTTATAGCTGTAGCTGTATTGCATTTGGGTGCCAATACCACTGCTGGCTATCTCCCCAAAGGCGTTGTAGCTACTGTTCTGGATTTGGGCATTTCCAGCCCCTCCTGAAATCACAGTGCCGGTCTGATGCCCGCGCTTGTCATAGCTGTAGGCCTGAGTCAGGGTGTAGTTGTCTGCGACCCCTGACCAGTACGCGACCGAAATAGTCGTCTTCTGGTTTAGTTGCCGACCACGCTTGTCGTATTCCTTGGTGGTGACAATCCCGTCCCCGTTGGTCACGCTAATAACGCGACCCATTTTATCGAGCTGGTACTGGGTGGTGATGCTGCCACCCACACCCACACCCGCACTGGCGCTGTCGGTCTGCAGCGCCAAATCCCCAAACGCGCTGTACTGGTAATCGGTAACCTGACGCCCGGAGGTGGTGGCATTGTAGGCACCGGTAGTGACCGCGTGAGCCACGCCGGAGAATTTAATCAACCGCCCCAGCGCATCATATTCTTTCTCGGTAAGGCCTTTGGCCGCGTTGGTCTCGGAGGTCTGGTTGCCCAGCGCGTCGTAAGTCCAGGATGTCTCGTAACTGTTGCCACCATTCCCCTTGAGGGTCTGGCTCAAGGTGCGCCCCAACGCATCGTAGGTGTAGGAGGTAGTCCGGTCGTAGCCGGTGGTTTCAGTCCCCACTGCGCCCCGGGTATATCCAGATAGGGAGATGGATGAGGCGGCTTGTGAATATTCGGTCTGGCTTATGACCTGACCCAGGGCGTTATAGCTCCAGGTGGACAGATATCCCAGAGCATCCACCTGGGCGGTGCGGTGCCCGGCATTGTCGTAGTAGGAGTAGGTATCGGCCCAGTTGCTGGCATCAATGCGATGGCGCTCCAGCACTACAGCACCAAAAGCATCGTACTGATAGGTGGTTTCGGTATTACTGGCATAGCTGGTGTTAGTGGCGGCATCGTACCCGCCAATCGACTGGCTAAACTCGCGCGTCAGTCGCCCCAGACCATCAAATTGCTTGGTCAGGGTGCGGTCCGCACCACTGGTCTTGACCAGCGACTGCAGCGCGCTCTCACTGTAGCTTTCGGCGGTCAGTCCCGACAGGGCGGTGGCATGGCGGATAACCTTTGTCTGGTTCAGCGCGGTATCGTACTGGTACTGGGTAACATACCCGTCCTCATCCACCTCGAAACGCACTCGGCCCATGGCATCGTAGGCTTTGTATTTGAAGTAGCCCAACTCATCCTGCTGTCGGACCGCACGGCCCTGGGCATCATAAGTCACCACCCGGGTGGTGCCATCGGCATTGGTGATGTGAGTCTGGCGATTGGCAGCATCGTAGCTGTAGGACATGGTCCGTGCATCCGTGGTTCCGGCGGCCTCGGTACGACTCAGCAGATTGCCATTGTTGTCATAGGTAAAGGTGGTTTGCAGAGCAAGGCTCGTGGTGGTGCCATTGCTTAACCGCACCGTAACGGCGGGCGCAGTCTCTTGTGTCAGTCGGTTGTTGGCATCGTACGCATAAGTCCAGGTATACCCGAGCTTGTTGGTAAACTTGGTTTTGTTGCCGCGCGCGTCATACACATACGACTCGGTCTTGCCTGCAGCATCTTTCACTGAAACCAGGCGACCGGCGGCATCATAGGTGTTGGTCGTTGTGCGCGCACTGGCGCTATTGGTGCTGGCAAAGTTTTCCAGATTGGCGGCGCTCAGCGTCCCGTTGGCGTTTAAGGCCCCGCCATAAATATCGGCATAGGCGGTCTGCTGGGTGACCCGTCCGGCAGTGTCATACTCCAGATGTACCACGGCATGACCACTGCCCTGGCGGGTTGCGGTCCAGACCGGGCGTCCAGCGCCATCATAAAGCGACTGCGTCAGATGGTCATTACTGCTATCGGTATCCGCGACATCGTGAGTTTTCACGGCAATCAGATTACCAAAGGCATCGTAACTGTTGGTGACAACCTGGCTGGTCGAGCTGCTGGCACCATAGAAGGCGCTTTGGGTGGTGGCGGTGACCAGGCCGCGCGCCTCATAGCTCAAGGCGGTCACAGCTTTATAGACAGTGCTGCCATTGCTCAAGTTGGCGGTGGTTTGATAGAGCTCACCGAACACGTTGTAACTGTAGGTAGTGGCGAGTTGCTGGGCATTGGATTGCGATATCTTCTGCCCCAGACGGTTGTAGCTGATACCGGTCACCCGCTGGTCGGCGGCATTGTTCTGCGTCAAACCGGTCAAGGCAGTATTGAGACCACCGGTAAGCCCCGTGGTGCTAATCCGCGTGGCCAGAGTGCGCGTCTCCGTCACCTGCCCGAACGCGTCGTACGAGGTGACCGTCACTTCACCCAGCGCGTTCACGGTGTGCGTCAAGCGACCTGAGGCATTGTAGTACAGGAAGGTGCTGCTATTGCGGCCATCCACGGTCCGCACCAAGCGGCCAGCCGCATCATAAAACGATTGAGTCGTACTGGTTCCCTTGGCCAGCTTGGTCACTTCACCAAACTGGTTGCGGGTGGTCGTCGTAGTGACTGCACCCAGCGTCTCGGTCACGAGCTGCCCATCGGCGTTATAGCCGTAACTGGTTGCGATACCATTGGCATCCGTTTTGGTTACCAGCTGCCCAATGGCATTGTATTGCAAGGTCGCTGTGGTTATCGGCGAGCCACCCGCGGCGGCGCGCAGCGTGCTTAGAGTGGAGCCTGTGGTGATACTCGTTGTAATGGCGGCGCGGTACAACAGCGTGCGCGTCTGGTTCGCTGATTCGTCATACACTGTTTCGGTCAATGCACCATCGGCACTCACCTGAGCAATGGGTCGCCCGGTATCGTCATACCACTGGTAGCTGTGACGGTCGTCGCCAGCGGCGGCGGGGCGCAATGCATCCAGAGTCCCGGTCGCGCGCGAAGCCGCAGTGGTGAGTGTGCTGTAGGCAATGGTGTGGGTCAGGCGTCCGGCACCATCATATACATATTCGGTCAGGTAGCCGGCAGCATCCAGCACCGCCCGCTTGAGGCCATCCTTGTCGTAAAAGTAGCGTGTGACCCGGTCATCCGCTGTCGTCGCCAGGTCGCCATCGGCGGAGCTACGCACTAAATTGCCCGCAGCATCATAGCTATTGGAGAGACGATGCCCCTCGGCATCCACCGTGGTCAGTAGGCGTCCGGCCGCGTCATAGGTAAACGCCGTAGTGCGGTCAGCAGCACTCGTTGCCGGACGGATAGCCGAGACCAGCGTTGGCACTACAGCGCTGCCATTGAACCAGCCGCTGGTGTTGATCGGCGTGGCATAGGTGATGGTTCTGACCACCTGACCTCGAGTGTTGTACCGGGTTTCGGTCACCAGTCCATCACTGTTAACCGTGGCACTCTGACGCCCAGCCTCATCGTAGAACACATAACTGCGTGCACCGCTGGCTGACTGGGTCATGCGCAGTCGACCGGAGGCATCGTAGACATAGCTTGTGGCGCGCGTAGTGGTCGTAGAGCCGTCGTTGGCCGTGATAGCCACGCTGCTCAACTGACCTGCGGCGTTATAGGTAGAAACCGTAATTGCCCCACCGGCATTGGTCACACGGATGGTATTGCCACTGTAGCTGGTTGACACGACATGACCCGCCGCGTCGGTTGAGGAGAGCAAGCGTCCCTCGCCATCGTAGGCATAGCTGGTTTGGTATTGGCTTGAGCCCTTTACCACAATCTGGTGCGCCAGCAAGCCTTGCGGGGTATAGCTGAACGACGTACGCACGGTACCCGTATCGGCAACACCATTGCCATTGCTGTCCACCGTGGCATAGGACACCGTCGCCGTGAGCTGGTCACGGCCATCGTAGGTGTAATCCGTCCGGCTGGTCATGGACTTGTCTTGCACAGCAACCCAGCTGTTGAGCGTGGCTTCGCTCAGTGCAGTGGTCGCCGCCAGTGACGCGGTAGCGTACTGGGCACCTTGATAACTAATGCTGGCGACCTTGTTGCCCACCGCATCATAGCGATTTTCACTGACCCGTCCTTCGGGGCTGATGACATAACGCAGGTGCTTTTCAGCGTCATACACATAACGGGTGGTTGCCACACCGACTGCGGTCGTGACACTGCTGCACACCAGCAGTTTATCGCTATACACCCAATCAGTTCGACTGCCATCGGCTGCCACCTGACTGGTGCGATTGCCCAAGGCATCGTAGGTATAGGTGGCAGTCACGACATTGG
>NZ_BAAGVN010000273.1:0-4493 GCF_054780855.1 Pseudaeromonas pectinilytica | reverse complement strand
GTAAAAGAGAGTATAAGATCACACCCAGATCGGTCGGTCAAATCATCTTGTACTGCTTAAAAAATGTTCGCGATCTCGCCCTGGGATGCGCTCCGGATGAACATGATGATCTCATATCAGGAACTTGTTCGCACCTTCCCTTTGATAATCTCTAAGTTTGAGCCTAACTGTATGATCCTCTGGTAACCTACAATTGCAATTCCAGAAGTCAACAACAACCATATAAACTTGGTATCGAAATTAGGATTTAAAAGTCGATTAAGTTTCTCTAAAAAAATGCTTTTTATAGTCAATTTGTTACTCATGTCTTTTTAAAAATATAACAGCTTATTGAGTGGAATTATTCCTCTATTTCTCGGAGGATATTTCCGCATATTTTTATCTGCCTGTTTGGAATATTTATCCAATCAAGCGCTTGGTGTTCTATTTAGAACCAATCCGCAGGGTTGGTGGCGGTTGGCCTGTCTATCCTCGTTGGGGACCTGTTCGGGTTCTGTTGGGTGTAATGCAGTGGTTAGCAACATGCTAAGGCTCCCGGTTATATCGTCAGGTGGTTCTTGGTGATTGGCATGGCTACCGCACGGGTTTGCGGCCACCCTATGCCCTGCATCGTCCATGATTCATCTGACCCTTGGTAGCAGAGTATTCAAAATTTTCACGGCGATTTATGCGACAAATCAAACAGATTGGAATCAAAGTGACTTCTGGTGATTAAAATCCCGCGCCGAAGGCGGGCAAGATGGATTTTGCTCGTGTCAGATAAACCCAAGCTTCAAGCCATCTGTCATTCCGAAGATCAAACCCAGCTTTTGTTCGTGCCAGTTAAACCCAAGCCTCAAGCCATCTGTCACTCCGAAGATCAAGCCCAGCCTTTTGCTCGTGCCTGTTAAACCAAAACCCGAAGCCGTCTGTCGGGCCGAGGGGTGGGGTGACTGGAGCCGGTGCGCGGTCAGGATGACCGCAAGAGGGAGCGTCACGCCATGGATGGCGTGTGGCTCCCGGCCGGTGGAAGGCAGCCCGGCACTCGGGAGCTTTCCCGACAGTCGGCATACACCAAGGCCAGGGGTTAAGGGGGCAGGGCCTTTTGCCCCCTTGCCGACCCCGCCAACGGGAGGTTGGCAAATCGCCCCAGCCGACCGGGTCGGAACCGGATCAATCCGAATTGAGCCGATTTAAATCGAGCCGATTCGATTCGCGATAATTCGGCCGCGCAAGGCCGAAGACGGCCGAGCGGAATCGACTCAGGCTGAGTCGAGCCGACTCAGCCGATTCAGCCGAATCAGGCGGCAGGCCGAGACTCGGCCAATCTCAACCGCCAGCCGACCAGCAGCGCCAGGCTGAGCAGCAGGGCGATAAACCCGCCGACGCCCGACCAGCCAAATCGGTGCCAGAACAGGCCGCCGAGCGTGCCCGCCAGACTCGATCCCAGGTAATAACAGAACAGATACAAGGAGGCGGCTTGGCCCTTGGCGCGGTGGGCGCGGGGGCCGATCCAGCTGCTGGCCACCGAATGGGCGGCAAAGAAACCGGCGGCAAATAGCAACAGCCCCAAGATCACCAGCCACAGCGCGTTAAACATCGTCAGCAGCAAGCCGGCCAGCATCAGGCCGAGAAAGCCCAGCAACACAGGGGCGCGGCCGAAGCGGGCGGTCATCAATCCGGCCTTGGGCGAGCTCCAGGTGCCGGTGAGATAGACCACCGAGAGCAGGCCGACTACCGCCTGGCTCAACTGCCAGGGGGACTCCATCAGGCGGTAGCCGATGTAGTTGAACAGAGTGACGAAGGCGCCCATCAGCAAAAAGCCTTCGGCAAACAGCCAGGGCAGGGCGGCATCGCGCCAGTGCAGGTGCAGCGAGATCATTAAGGATCGCGGGCGCAGGGATAAGGGGCGGAAGTGGCGCGAGGGCGGCAAGATCTTCCAGAACATCAGTGCCGCCGCCAGGGCGCAGCAGCCGATGGCGGTGAGCGCCAGTCGCCAGCCGAAAAAGTCGGTCAGCACCCCGGTGAGCAGGCGGCCGCTCATGCCACCAATCGAGTTACCACTGATATAGAGCCCCATGGCAAAGGCGATCTGCGTCGGCTGTATCTCCTCGGCCAGATAGCTCATCGCCACCGCCGCAACCCCGCTCAAGGCCAGCCCCATCAGCATGCGCAGCAGCAAGATGCCTTGCCAGCTCTGCATCCGAGTCGAGATCAGGGTACAGACCGAGGCCAGCAGCAGCGCCGTGACCATCACATTTTTGCGGCCGAAGGCATCGGAGAGCGGGCCGCTGATGAGCAGCCCCAGCGCTAGCATGGCGGTGGCGCAGGAGAGGGCGAGACTGCTGGTCGCCGGTGAGATGGCAAAGTCCGCCGAGAGCACCGGCAGGATCGGCTGCACGCAGTAGAGCAGGGCGAAGGTGGCAAACCCGGCGGCAAACAGCGCCAAAGTGACCCGCCAAAACGCTGTGCTGCCGCGCTGGATATAGCCGCCGTGGGCCAGCGACTCGGGCAGGGTGGGGATTGTGGTGAGCCGCGCAGGAGCGGCAGCGGGGGAGGTGACCGCCGGAGCCGTTACCGCGGCATGAGTAGTCGAGGCTGAAGTCGTTGACGCCGCAGCAGTCGAGGCTGAAGCCGTTGATGCCGCAGCAGTCGAGGCAGATAGAGGGGCAGTAGAGTGCACAACAGATCCTTGAACGCATTTCCCGTGAGACAAGAGGCGACGGGTAAGGCCTGGCGTCAGAGTAAAAAGCGGGCAATAATCTGTCTAATATATTAATAATCTGGATTGATAGGTTATAAGTATGAATATCGAACTGCGTCACCTGCGCTATTTCGTCGCCGTCGCCGAGGAGCTGCACTTTGGCCGGGCGGCGGCGCGGCTGAATATCTCCCAGCCGCCCTTGAGTCAGCAGATCTTGCTGCTGGAGGAGCAGATCGGTGCCCGGCTGCTGGCGCGTACCAATCGCAGTGTCAGCCTGACCGCCGCCGGGGCGCAGTTTCTGGCCGATGCCCGGCAGATCCTGGGCCAGGTGGAGACAGCGGCCAGCCGCGCCGCCCGTCTGCATTTGGGGGAAACCGGCGAGCTGCGGCTGGGGCTCACCGCCTCGGCGCCCTTTATCAAGACGGTCTCGGATGCGCTGCTGCTCTACCGCCAGCGCTATCCGGATGTGCATGTGCAGACCCAGGAGAGCCATACCCGCGAGCAGATAGGCCCCTTGGGCGATGGCAGCCTGGATCTGGGGCTGATGCGCAACACGCCGCTGCCGGATACCCTGTGCTGGCGGGTGGCGCTGCGCGAGCCCATGCTGGCCATGGTGCACCACAGTCATCCGCTAGCCGGAAGGGCGCGGATCTCCCTGCGCGAGCTGGCCGCCGAGCCCTTTGTGTTCTTCGACCCCCTGGCGGGGACCGGTCTGTACGACGATATCCTCGGCTTGCTGCAGCGTTATGGTGTCACCCCGTCGGTGACTCAGGAGGTGGGCGAGGCGATGACGATCCTGGGGCTGGTCGCCGCCGGGCTCGGGGTCTCTATCTTGCCTGCCTCCTATCGCCGGTTGCGGCTGGAGGAGATCTGCTGGCTGCCGCTGGAGGAGCCGGATGCCATCTCCGAACTCTGGCTGGTGTGGGCCAAACATCGCGAACTCAGCGCCCCGGCGCGGCATTTTATCGAGCTGCTGGGCGAGCCCTCGTTGAGCTAGAGCTCGACGCTGGGCGTGAGCGAGACCATGGATGTGGCGAGCCTTAGCCGCTGCGCTCAGCCTTTGTGTGCTGCGGGTCAATGTCATAAAGGGTATTGACCGCTCGTCACATTGACCGTTAGCCCCATTGAACATTCACAGCGAATGCTGCTTTATACCCTGTGCCTGAACTAAGCTTTTCTGTGTCAACGCGGTCTAAAAAATGGAATAACTTAATATCTGAATAGCCGATCACTCAGCGCCGTGGTTGCCTAGTGCTAAGCTGACCCTCCGCCATGGATGGGCGGTGAACCCCCATAGTGGGGGCTCTGTGTGTGGCCATCAGCTTTCTTGTCGAGGTGGCAGCATCAGAATTTGGGCTATTGAAATCCAACCGTGAACCCTGGTTGCGGAGCACTCGTATGCGAAACTCTCATCGGCAGCGCCGCTTTTTTTGGCTCGCTGTGTTTCTGCTCTTTGGCATGACGACTGCGCTGCACGGGATGACGATCCGCATTCCTGCCCCGGAAGGGGAACATGACTCGCGCTATTCCTATTTTGTCCAGCAACTGCAGCTAGCCCTGGATCACTCGCCTCTGAAGGGGCAGTACCGATTATCCACCTATCCACGCGAGGTCACTCAGAGCCGGGCCTTTAGCCTCATCAATGCCGGTGAGATCGATCTGCTCTGGAGTATGTCGGACACCAAGCGGGAGCAACAGTTCTTGCCCGTTCGCATTCCGCTGACGCAAGGCCTTGTTGATCAAATCCAAAGTCGGATACTCGCTCCCCAACCCGCCGGGCGGGCTTAGTTGACGGCCTGCCGAATGGGCA
>NZ_BAAGVN010000272.1:0-4469 GCF_054780855.1 Pseudaeromonas pectinilytica | reverse complement strand
CATCTGGCGCTCCCGGTGGTGAACCTAAGAGATCAGATCACCAAACTGCGGGATAGTTCCCTGATTTGAGCAACAACGCCTATGTCCAGTCGCAACAACATGACTCCCCAGCGTAATACCTTCGACCCGCCCATAAGGCATCAGCAAAATGGTCGGATACTGAATACCGATGACTTCAGCTTCAACGGTACGGCCATTGGCAATACTGATAAGACAAATCTCGCCCACAAAAGCATCAACGCCTGTAGCAAAAACCACTAGGCCAACATATTTTTTTACAAAGCCTACCTGCTTTCCGAAGCGGTAAGTTTTTATTTTGTTTTTTAGCGATATAAAAGTCATCTAGCTACTCTACCGCATGCTCAATGAGCATATTCTTGAATTGTTCTATTTTTATTTGCAAACGATGATCCAGTTCGCCCGCCGCAGATTTGATAAGAATGTCACCATGTTGTAATTGGGTGAGCTCTTCTAAACGTAATTGTTTTGGGAGGAGCGCCATCAGATCATGATTGGCCACCAAGACACGATAATCCGTAGGTGAAACGCAGAGAATCGATGCCTGGGTTGTAGTTATTTTATCCAGATGCGTTTCAATCATACTGGTTACACGATGATCTGCGTATGAATAATCGTGGCCGATAATCGCAAGCACCGCTGAAAAAACGATCTCGTAACACTCACTCAGAAAATGATCCCGAACATTGCCGACAGAAGTATCTATGACTTCAGATAACTGCTTAAGTAAAGAAAATTGTGCAATCAATTCATTTTCTTTGAGGCGTAATGATGCATATTGCTCCTCAAGTTCCGACTGCGCACGCAACTTTCCTTCATTGATGCCATCTTGCTTTACCAATTCGATACTATTTCTAAGACTCTCGATCTTCATCTCAAGTGCATGAATTTTTTTCTCTGCCGTAATCAACTCAGACTCGGCACAATCAGCAGATAGTGTATTCGACGCATCAATATCTTTGCCCGATATTGAACCATAAATATCAAGAGTGTTAAATTGCCCAAGATCACGTAATGAAAATATCGTTGTCATGGCGTAGTGTTTTCCAATACAGACATGATTTTAGTGAGTAACAGAGTTTCAAATTGTGGTGATAAAACTATGTCACTAGATTTCCTGTTCGTGTGAGTCAACACACCGACTTTGGATAAATAATCCAACGTACTGCGATTCAATATTCTTTCGACTTGCTTTTGGCATTTTTTAAGTTCAACTTTACGTTTAAAATCGATACGAGCACGGCATAGTTCACTTAATTCGTGCTCATATGCCTGGGAAGATACAGTAATGAGATCGAGCACATCCTCCGATACGCCACGCTCTAAATCTAATAGTTTACCTAGCTGAGCCAGTGATGATTTGACAACCTCAGCATCAACCCTATTGAGTTGATTTAGCAACCAACGCTGATCGGCAGGATGCAAGGCCGCAAGTCGAAGCGCAACAACGTTTATCAAGTTCACCTTATGTACGCTCCCGGCCTGAGTTCGCAGCGTCAATATCGAGCCATTCTTTAATATCCCGCAATAGTTCTTCGCGTTGTATTTTATCTAGTCTGTTTTTTCTAGGTCCACGGAGATAGAGATAAATGCTGACAAGAAACATAAACAACAATAATCCAGCCACAATTCGAAATAACATATTGTTAACCTGATTGGTAGGCAATGAGGCGGAAGAGGCTGAATGTTTATCTAATTCTTGCAGACCTACATAAGACTGATTATCAACTTCATAATGTTCAGAACTTGAAGGTTGAATAGTCGACAAAGGTGACACGATAGATTCTAGAACTAACTGGTCACCGCGAATTGGCTCAAAACCGACAGCGGCCTTGACCAAGCGCTCCAGTGACAATTTTTGATTCTTATCCAGCGGACTATATATTGCGACAGCTACCGAAATGCGACTTAATGAACCCGGTTGATTAGTTCTTTCAACATACTGATCACCATACACATACTCATCTTTACTCTGCTTGTTATATTTCTTGTTATCTGAATCTCCAGATGATGATGAATTTTGCACATCAGTAGAGCGTGATTTCAGAAATCCAGATTCTTTTATGGCCGGAATTAATCTTCTGGTGATTTCTTTTTTCTTTTCCAATTCATACTCAGCGACTACTGAAACAGAAATCTTTTTCTCGCCAAAAATTGGAATTAATAGCGTTTTGATATTATCAATAAGTAATTTTTGTGCTGAATCTTGCTGCTCTTCAATGTTTGAAAATGCAGCACTATTGACAGTTGATTTTGTAAGTGCAACGCCATCAAAGCCAGTAATAGTCACTCGAGATGGATCGAGACCTTCTACCGCCGCAGCGACCATACTTTGAATACCAAGAATTTGCTTTTCATCGGTACGACCACCATGAAATGCAACCTTCACCGAAGCCTTCGGCATTTCATGACTGGATAAAAGACTGTTGTTTTCCGGTAGAGTCAGATGAACCCTAACTTGATCAACCGAAGGAATTGACTGTATGGTGCGTGTTATCTCCCCTTCCAATGCTCTTTGAAAGTTTATTTTTTGTGAAAAGTCAGTCAAACCAATATCACTATTATTGAACAGTTCGAAGCCTACCGGCATTTGTGAATTTATGCCCTTAGCTAACAAATCAAGACGAACTGATTCGACTTGATTTGTTGCTACAGAAATGGTTTTACCGCCTTCCGATATTTCATATTGGACCCCCATTTCTTTCAGGGATGCGACAATTTCTGCTGCATCCTTTTCATCAACATTTGTGACAAGAGGAGCCTGCTCGATTGCATAGATATAGTGAAAAACGCTAATGGAAATAATACAAACGAAGAAGATGCCAAGTAATATAATTCTATTCTTAACAAGAAAGTTAACGATGGCTTGACGATTGTTAAACATTACACTTGCATCCTTAATACTTCTTGAACTGCTTCAGTCAATTTTGTTTTTATTTGATTAGCAAACTGAAATGAGAGGTTAGCTTCTTCTACTGCCAACATGACATCCTGCAGATCTACGGTCGAGTCAACGGCATATGAACGAGTTAACGATTGAGCCTCGAGCAAGCTATCATTCACACGCTCAACGCCATGAACGACTAAGTCGTAAAACTGCCCCGGTTGACTCGTTGGCACGTTAGTGGATACAGGCGACATTTGATTCGCCTCTCCCAATAAAACTACAGGATCAATCTGCATTGTTATTTGGCTCCAATTTCTAGCAACTTCTTACTCATTGATGATGCTGAGTTATATATCCTGATATTGGCCTCATAGGCTCTGGTTGCTGTAGATACATCAATCAACTGCTGGGTAACATCTACATCCGGATAATTAACCATCCCAGCTTCATCTGCAGAAACATTATTCGGCATATACACCTGCTTAGATGCAATTGGGGTGGCAATGAGCGAGATAGAATTCTGAATTTCACCATCCGCCGCCATATCAGAATTTGTATCGACAGAAAACTGTCGAGCAACCTGACCACTTTTTAATGGTTGGTTAGCCGTGGAGATATTTAATCCCGCAGCCTCCAGTCGATTGCGCTCCAGATCCATGCCGTATGCAGCAATAGACTTTATTGATGAAATATCCATACTAGACATTCCCCTTAATACCTAACATCATGAAACCAATATTTCTCTTAACTAGTTCTGCTAATGCTGTATATTTACCTTCGGCCTCATCGGATGTACGTATTTCTTTATCAATACTCACATTTATACTGTCAGAATATTCAATTGTTGGCAGTTCATTATCAAGCTCATTAACAGTTGAGCTTTGCTCTCCTGAATAGTTAGCCTGCCGAAGTGATGTCATGTAATCATCAAAATTAACAGAAGCGAATTTTTTGTCCGGGCTGTTAATGTTTGCAACATTATACGCCGAAACATAGTGTTTCATTTTTTGAAGATCCATGCTTCTTGTCAGAAACTGAATTGTCAAATCATCGTTTATCATGTTACAACCCTACTGAATTATCAGATCACCGTGCAATGCACCAGCTCGACTTAATGACTGCAAAATCGTAATAATATCTCGCGTTGTCATCTTCATTTTATTCAATGTTGAAATAAGATCCGCGACTGTTGTACCTGCACGACTTTTAGCAACAGATGACATATCTTCGCTGACCGTAATATTTGTTTCTGGTACCACAACAGTCCTGGCTGCTGTATCGCTCCCATTCACGAAGCTACTATCATTGATAGTAATACCGGCGTTCGGTTGTGAGACATCGTAGCGAGTCGTGATTGACAATCGCAAATTACCATGTGAAATCGTGACATTATCAATAACAACATCACCACCGGCGACTATTGTTCCAGTTCTTTCATTCACCACCACTCTGCCACTCGTTACCGGGTTAATCATAATATCTTGGCTAATAACATCATGTCGATCGGCCAATAACATCATGCCGATCACTATTTTTCTGCCCGCGTTTATAGCGTCTTTCTTTT
>NZ_BAAGVN010000271.1:0-4329 GCF_054780855.1 Pseudaeromonas pectinilytica | reverse complement strand
CTAAAAAGAGCCGGCTGGAATGACGACTATCGGGCTCAGTTATTCTTTGGTTAAAAGATCAACAAAGTGTGCTCCCGCCCTGCCCAGTAGTTCTTTATCCTCAGGCAGTTCAGAGATTAATTTTAAATAATCTTGCGTTTTGCTCTCAGGCGGTAAAATCCGGATTTGAGCAAGCTCCTGAATAAATTCAAATACCTCTTCAATCTCTGCTTTGGTGGCCTCGGTGACTAAATCGACTTCCACCCCGAGATAACAAACTTCCGCATGCAAATCAGGCCAACTTGGCAATCCATTTTGTATAAGCTGGATATGGCTAATAGAACCTAACTTGCACAGATATCGAATAAATGAGGCGGGATCAAAACCGAACTCAAATAAGTTTGAAGAAAAACGCAAGGAGATATGCCAACTAGCAGCACTGGGGGTTCGCGACTCTCGCTCTACTTGCGGGAGTACCGGCTCAGCCAACGCACAGGAGGCGGTCGCATCCCCGGGAACAAGTGACTGCAATAAAGCAAATTGCGCCGCATGCTGCTGGACCAGAGGCGATGGCGCCATGCCAGTGACCAACGATTCGACCTCATTGCTCAGAATATCCAGTCCTGATAGCAAAGCCGATATTTGTTGCCGATTAAGTCCTACACCTTGGTCACGCACGCGCATGATGAGACTTTCTTGATGGTGGGTAAATGCGACAAAGTCATCCAGGGCGAATAAGCCGGCCGATCCTTTCAGGGTATGGACGGCCCGAAACAGGCTATTCAAGAGCTCTTCACCGTCGTCGCCGTCACCATTATCCAGCGCCAGCAATATAGTCTCAGCCTGCTGGATGAGATCCCTGGCCTCTTCCAAAAAATTTGCTAATAACTGGCTCCACTGATCCTGACTGAACATGCCGGCTCCTTAATCATCAATGTTCCGAAAGCACAATGACATCGCCAAACAGCGAGGCTAATTGGTAGAGATCCAGGAGTTCGATCACAGAGTTCGAATGCTGCTGCAGTGTTAGCTGCGCTCCCAAGCTTTTGCGTAATGCCAACAACAGTTGCAAACCTGCGGTATCAATTTCTGATACCCCGGCCAAATCCATGATCAATTCGCCCTCTACCGGCCAAGCTTCGGTTATTTGTTGCTGAAATTCGGCCACCTCGTAAATGGTGAATGGTCCATGGATACGTATAAATGAATTGGAGCCGTCGGTTGTTACCTGCAACACAGTCCACCTCCGCTAAAGGATCAGTTTTTCCACGGCAGCCAATAATTGCGGGGGCTGAAACGGTTTGATAATCCAGGCACGAGCACCAGCAGCCTGGCCCTCTTTTTTCTTGGATTCCTGACTTTCGGTGGTGAGCATGACCACAGGTGTAAATTTATGTTCCGGCTTACTCTTGAGGGCTTTCAGGAAGGTGATGCCATCCATATTGGGCATATTGACGTCGCTGATGATGAGATTAACGCGCTGCCCCACCAGCTTGTTCAGAGCATCCTGACCATCACAGGCGTCGATAACCCCGTATCCGACCGAGGTCAGCGCTGCTTTCACCAACTGCCGAATAGACAGGGAGTCATCCACTATCAACACTGTTTTACTCATGAACATTCCCTCTTAGAAAAAGGTAACGGCATCACTCTCGACTCGCGTATTGATTCGCCCTTGATGCTCTTCATCCGTCGTGAAGCGCTGACGGAAGCGCTGCTCCCAGTGGTGCAAATCAAACTCACCGCTCAGCTCTTCAATCATCATGGTGCGAATTTCAGTTAAATCCGTTTGTAGATGTTCGAGTATCTGGCTGACCCGATCTTGAAACTGTAACTTGACGATGATGTGGCTGATGGCGGTGGCACTCTCTTCAGATAACGAATGGAGCCGACTGCCCGCGTCGTGAAGTTCATTGATTTCTGTACTTAACCGCGCAGTCACTGTCATCACCGCCTGATCGAGTAACGCGAGGTTGTTGTCATCCGTCCGCACCAGATTATCTGCCGCATCAATGGTGGCCTGGATGGCTTGGGTGACCGCCTCGACTTTCTTGGCAATGTCCCGACCGGTTTCTCCGGATTGGCCAGACAAGGTACGCACCTCATCGGCAACCACCGCAAACCCTCGCCCCGCCTCGCCCGCACGAGCCGCTTCGATCGCGGCATTAAGCGCTAACAAATTGGTCTGGCTCGCCAGTTTTTGCACAGAACCGGCCATGTTCTTCAATTCCAGCATGTAGTTACTCAGCTCGGTAATGGTCTGCTGCAGCTGGGTTTTATAGCTACGCGCCCCATCAAAAGCGGCAATCACGCTAGCGAGTGAACGATTGGTCTCCTCGAGGACCTGGGTAATCGAGTGGCCACCATGGCGACCACCGAACAGGGTCGAACTAGTCTGGTTTTCTTCCTGTAATCGCCCCATCAACATGGAAAAAGGCGACAACAGGGCTTCGATGTTGTTGCGCACCAAGTCACTCACCACATCAATCTGTCGATGCCAGGCATCCAACACCGCAGGCATTTGCGCGAGTAAGGGATCTGGCTCTGGGGTAACCAACATTGGAGCCTCGTTCTGCTTATCGGCCCTAGCGCGCTCTAACAGCTGTTTCTGCTTAACAAACAGAATGAGATCAACGAGCTGCAAGCCAATTCCGGCGGCGATCAACAGCTGACCCACAGTGGCATGATTCAGCCCGATAGCCAGTAAGCCAAGGCCGCTCAGTAACAACACCAACACTCGGTACACAGCAAACCTCCGAGACAAAGAAAGATAAATAAGACAGATAACCAGCAGACACTTGGCAAGCTTAGGAAGGAATAGTGGTGACAACCGGAACACAGAGTCGTTATGTGACGGATGTCACGCGACAAGATGAATGCGCAAATTCAGTGCCAATAACAGACAAAATCACTGAAAATCGATGAATATGGCAAATATGACAGCAGGGGGATTTACGGTGTTATTTATGCTAAAGCGTCTAACTCCAAGATATCTTTACTGTCTTCTACTCTAAATATTCTGAACCTATGATACATATCACTCTAAGACGCAAATCAGATTGGCGGAGTAGCCCAAACAACCGATATTGTTTACCAAACGAACCAACACGGAGAGTTGATCATGTTTCTCGACTATTTTGCCCTCGCGGTCTTACTGATCGTGGTACTAGTGTGTTTTTACGGAATTATTGTCATCCACGATATTCCTTATGAAATTGCAGTGAAGCGGGATCATCCGCACCAGGATGCCATTCATGCCGCAGGCTGGGTCAGTCTGTTCACTTTACACGCCATTTGGCCCTTCCTGTGGATCTGGGCCACCATCTACCGACCAGAACGGGGATGGGGATTTTCACAGCAACAACAACAGCAGGATCACACGCAACTGGCAGCTCTGGAATTGCGGATCAGCCAATTAGAGCAGCAACTGCACGCATCAACTGGCACGGAAAACGCCAAGAGTGCCCAGCAGGGAGAAGAATAAATGGATTTGCTCATCATCATGACCTACGCAGCCTTTGCCTATGGCTGTTTCAAGCTGTTTAATATTCCGGTCAATAAATGGACTGTGCCCACTGCGATCCTGGGCGGTGTATTTATTGTGGCCGGTTTAATTCTGACCATGAACTATAACCATCCTTACACCTTCATGGCCCAAAAAGCGGTCATCACGGTACCCGTGATCCCACAGGTCAGCGGAACCGTCTCGGAGGTGCTGGTCACCCCGAACCAGCTCATTAAAGCCGGCTCGATTCTGTTTAAAATCGACCCGACCGTCTATCAAGCGCGAGTGGATCGTCTGACCGCCGATCTGGTCAAGGCGGAGCAACAAGTCAAGTCCCAGCAAGCGCAACTGACCGCCAGCCAGAGTGAAGTCGAACGCGCCACGGCAGAACGGGACAAGGCGCTCAAGGATTTGGGACGATATCAGCGCGCGGCCGGAAAAGCCGTCAACCCCTTTACCGAACAAGAAGCAACCAACGCCAAGCAAGCGTACCTGGCCCAAGAAGCCAATCTGGCCACGGCGCGCGCTCAACAGCTGCAGGTGCAGAGCCAGTTGGATGCGATGGTGGATGGTGAAAATGCCTCCGTGGTCAGCCTGCGCGCCCAATTGCGCGAAGCGAAGTACAATCTGGAGCAGACGGTGGTTCGTGCGCTGACCGATGGCTATGCCACCCAGGTGCTGTTACGTCCGGGTAGTTATGTGAACAGCATGCCATTTCGCCCTTCGCTATTTTTTATTCCGAAGCAAGAGCGCGGTATCGTCGCCTCATGTACAGAACCTTAAGCGGCAAGCGAATTAATAATACCGTCTAACGTGTTGTTTTGCTTGGATTTTCTCTGCCTACT
>NZ_BAAGVN010000270.1:0-4150 GCF_054780855.1 Pseudaeromonas pectinilytica | reverse complement strand
AGTAGGCAGAGAAAATCCAAGCAAAACAACACGTTAGACGGTATTATTAATTCGCTTGCCGCTTAAGGTTCTGTACATGAGGCCAGCAATAACAGCATTAAAAGTCCGCGCAGATAGAGGCGGCTGAGATTAAAAATATAGTTGCACTGCGATTTCAATGATGACTCCATTTTCAATAAAAACTACCATGAGAAATTTGTTGTTCTATAACTACATTCAGTTTCATTGAATAATAATATTTTTTCGATGTTGATGCTAAAATTGGGTAGTTCCTGCATCTTGGCAGTTAGAGTCAAAAACCCTGATTGTTATATTTCTATGTTCGTCGTGAATATATACTTCACCAGTGCATTCTTTTTGTTCATTGGTGCCTTGATTGAGTGTTATGTTCCATGTGTATGCTCCATATAATATGTTGTTATAGTTTTTTGCGATGTGACCAGAACTGGCGTTTTCATAAGTTTGAAAATAATTCCCCGGGCCAGATAATTTTAAGTTACTTGCAGTGCAAGATGATAATAGACCGCAAACAGGCTCAAAGTTCACATGGATTAAGCTTTCATTGTTAGGTGGAATTATGGATTTCAGTGCGTTTATCGTTTCTTGGCCGTTTTTGTGTTTTAGCACCTCGTTGTGTGATTCAAAGTCTGAATTGTCCATATATAAGTCGGGTGATAATGGTTCTTCACCAGCCAGTGAGATGTTAGAGAAAATAAAGACAAACCATGCTTTTTTCATTTTCAGAATCCATCGGTTATTGATTTTATATTTGAATCGAAAGGGAACTTATCATCGGCTGATATGAAAATTGGCTCAGAAACCAATTTCATGTCGCTTATGGATACGTTCATAGCGTCTAGTCCGCCAATATTCAGACCGAAATTCGTGACAACTTTGTTGAAGTTGACACTAATTGTATTGCTACTAGATGAATTTTGAGGAATTATTGCTGTTATGTTTTTATATTCGCAATTAGTCTCTTTGTTGCTAAAGAGGACTTGCTTTACGTTGTATGTAATGCACAGCCCTACTTTTGTCTTTATTGTTGTGCCAGATTCGCTGGTCAGGCTACTATATTTGGGCACTAGTTTTACTTTAATGTCAAAATTGTTCTTTTTTTGCGCGGCTCCGGATGACACGAAACCGACTAGACCATCTAGGGTGATGTCTGCATTAGCGCCTACCATTTTGTTTGCATTTTCAACCGTAACATCATATAGAGAGTCTACTACGTCACTTTTGAATTTCGGGCTAATGGAACTGTTTAAATAAACATTAAACATGCAGCTCGACAGCGTTTTACATATATCGCCCTCGTTGTTTTCTTCGAAATCTTTATATGAGTAATCGTTTTCTTTGTTGCCGGTGAAAAAGCCAACACCCAAATATCCTTTATATTTTTTTTCTAACAAATCAATAAATGCACTCTCTTGGGTTTTAATAACTGCAATGTGCAATAGCTTTTCACTATCAGGCATTCCTTTTATTGATGGGACAAGTTTCTCTTCTGCTGCATCGTTCCTGTTCATTTCTCTAGCTAGTATTATAGTTACATTGTTTTTGTCAAAAACGTATTTTTCGAACTGATAAGCTTCTCCGTGTTTGTATGGTGTTGAATATGGGGCTACAACATTTTCCATCGGGATCAATTCTCCCTCATATGTCGTCGATATGCAGTCCTTCATGTTGTGTAAGCAGTTATCTGACACATCTTTACTCAAGCTCATTACATCAGTTGTTTTTGTTAGCCCGGAGGTAGATAAAATATATGTATTATACATTTCGATAGGCGTGGATATAAAGAGATCCTCACTTGCATCCTTGGATACAATAACTCTATTGGGGGATGGGTAGGTGGTGGTGAATGGTAATATTAGATTGTATGATTTTTTGTTGTTTATTGAGTTAAGAAATGTCATCTCTGGCTCTGTTATATTGAATTTTTCAATATTTATAATCTGCCCTGTTATGACCTTTTGATTTTCAAATCCAATTAAATATAAATAAGCTGAGCAACCAGTCAACATGGTGCACATTACGAGCGGGATGATCTTTTTCATATGTTGTATTCCGATTCTGTCTGTGTAATAGAGTTTTATTCATGCGATGCTGTGGCCATTGATTTCATATTCATACAAAGGTAAATGTTAATCCCAACGCAATTAACGGAATGGCCCACCATTTGAACGGGATCCAGAATAGGTCATGCTTGGCTTTGATCTCATATTCAGCTTGGGTCTCTTTGTCGATGACAGTCCGTCCGGGTCTGGATTCCAGTTTGCGGCCAACAAACCAGATGATGGCGGCGGCTAATGACAAACCAATCAGCCACACCCAAGGGTGCATCTGGCGAAAGCCCGGACTTCCGGTTATCTGATCGGCAAGTTGTTCCACCGCCAGCTGGATCAAAATCACGATCACCGGGATAGCGATTCCCCAGCCTCGCCAGACTAAAAGCATATGTGCTCCTTATTGATTAAACTGGCTGAACATTCTTGATTTGTTAACAGCAATGTCATGCCATTAACAATCTATTAATATGAGGATGCAGCGTTTGGGTTATATCCCAGCGGTTATTGCTGTGTTGGAATACCCGAGCCAACCGATCGAATAGATACATTGAGTTAATCATTTTCACCGATAAACCGTGAATGTGAGTAAAACCGATCCAGATCACGCAGATGGCGTGATAGTCATGATCGTTGGCGTAAAAATCCAATATTGCTGGCTGGGGAAATCGCAGCTCGGCAGTTGAGCTTCTATCTTCAGACGCCGGATCATGTGGGTGAGTCGACGGGTATCGCTATCAGTTGAGTGATGGGGCCCCTCCCTCTGGCATCCACCAGGCTGCTGGAGCCAGTGCCATCCGAGGAGTTGTTTCACCATTGGGTCAGACGTTTGAATTGTTTGATAGAAAAGACAATGCTTGGCTCCCCATTAGGGAGCCAAGCAGTGGGGATTACTTGCTGGTCTGTTGCTTGATCGATGGAGCCATCTTCAGGGATGAACTGCTGGCGGTAGCACTATTCTGCAGAGTGCCTTCAACCTTGGTTAGTTGGATGGAGTAAGTACTATTCCATCCAGAAACAAGGCCAACATTTTTGCAGTGGATACCAGTCCAGTAGCCGTTGCCGGTATTACCGTTAAACTGGACGATATAACAATCATCATAAGTGGTGTCACCTACTGTATAGGTGGTCTTGTTCAGAGGAAATACAACTTCTGTAAATGTTGAGTCACTGGAATCAGACTGGCAGGTGTCTTCAGATGGGTTCGCGAAATCTTGGCAACCGTAATATTGTTTTTGGGTCTTCTCATAGTTACTGAGATAGCTGCCGCCATTAGCTTGCACCGCTGTTGGTATATCAATGGCATTTTTTTCTGTTACGTCAGCATAGGTATATGGAGTCTCAGCTCCAGTAGTGCTAACACAAGATCCTTTGATTGTATAATGACCTTTTGAGTCGTGGTTTTCTTCGTTTACCCATGATCTACAAGATTCATTTTCGGCGTTGATGTTCCATTGGTAGGTGTATTTAATAATGCCTGGGGTCATGTAATCATCGATGCGCACACCTTCATCGGCTGCTTGATTTTCGCTGGCCAGCTGTACTTGTTTGAATGTTTTTTTCAGACCATCCTGATTATAGTAATCACTCAGAGTAATCATGGTCGGTCCATTGCTGGGTAAGGTCCCGACATAGTTTCCTTTGGCATCGATAACTGTATTACCATTAACTTTAATTTCGCCATGAACATCGAGAGAACCGGCGTTAGCTGCATATGGGGCCATGCACATGAAAATAGCAGAAAGCGTGATAATTTTTTTCATTTCAAATCCCTTTGAATATTAATTTATGGTTAGGTCGCCGCTGATAATTAAGTTTTGCGAATCTAATAACGCAACGTCGCCATTCACGGTGACTTTAGATGTTGATTTGATTTCGCTGACGTTTTGTAACTCCTCAGCTGTTATCGTTTGCTCTGGTAGCGATGGGTCATAGCCAGATGGTTTATCTGATGAGTCAGAACCTCCGCCACCACATGCCACCAGCAATGCACCGAAAAGGGCGCTGTTCCCTTTACGTGTTGTTGACTATTTTCACCCCACCCGATAACCAGGATTTTGCACTGTTGGGCTCTTGGTTGT
>NZ_BAAGVN010000269.1:0-4142 GCF_054780855.1 Pseudaeromonas pectinilytica | reverse complement strand
TGGAACGTCCCGCTGGAGCCCATTGCAAAAAAAGTGGCGCAATACAACGAAGGCAAGTAGGTCGATTTAGCGGCGCTTACCAGTCAATCGAGGTAACAACCATAATCCACGGCCACCATCACGATCCTTTCAGTTATGGTTCGAAAAAACAAATGAATATCGGCTTGCGGGATTTGTTTGAACTGACTCGCTGGCAATTATGAGTTCGCAGAAGGGTGAATGTACTTAACCTTAAAGTTTTGGAGATAAGCCCCAATGCTGCGCACGGTACAAACCGCCGCTTGCAGTGGGGCAAATTGCCTTACTTCTAGGTTCTTCAACTTTCATTGAAGAAGACGGTGAAGAGTGCGCTGAATTTCCGTTCTCGTTCAATTTGTTAGGCAATAAGCCTTGCCTATTTCAGACATACCTCTACTGCCTTGACGAGATCGGCTACGTGAATAGGTGTCGGAGTCCCAGATTTCATTTTCCAGACGGTATACCCTCCCGTCATTGCCTTACCACGCAATTCCGTCTGCTTTCCCTCAGTGATGAAGCGCACGAGCAATTTCGTTTTTCCATCCTCCTGGATATCGAAGAGCTTGCGAGCCACCGCGTCAGTCAAAAGATGGCCCCCTTTAGTGTCGAGGCAATAGACGAGACCTCCCTTCCACACGATGAAGTCCGGGTAGAAGGAAGCGGTGTCGCCTTCGGACAGCAACGGTATATGGAAACCACCGCTGCTCGGATTACGGTGCCATCTATGACCGGACTCGTCGAGAGCAGCAGCGAACGGCCCCTCGAACTTATTCATACCAGCGTATTTTTCGTAGAGGCCATTTTGGAATGCCGTAGCATTCTTGGCGGAGCGAAGCACCCCAAACCGGAATGGGGCCTCGCTCTCATACGCGAGTTCAGAATGGGCGTAATAAGCTGACACGATTTCCGCAGCGAGCTTGGTAGCATAGCGCTCTGCCGGACTCTGTATTTGCACTCTGACATCGAATTTCGGATCGTTAAGATCGGTCACGGCCAAAGCTCGATTGGAGCGAGCTCGGATGGCAGTGTTTACTAGCCAACGGAGCCGAACGGGGTTGGTATGCCCATCAGCCTTCCATTCCGCGCCCCCACCGTCCTTAGCCAGACCGTCCAGTTCAATGATCTGAGATGCCGTATGAGCCAGCCCCAAAGTATCCGATCCACCCTCGGCAAACACAGGAAAGTCCGCGACAATTTCCGCGATCTGCTTGCACGCGTCCGAGGCATCGACATGCACCTGGTGGATGACAACATCCACCCCGTCTTTTGGCGTCAGCTCCTCTGCGCCTCCTGCTCCACCACCAAAATTGTCGGTGATCTCGATAGGAGCTCCCTCGGCTTTGAGTCTCTCCTTTACTGCCCCGATAGCATCTGCGAAGACACTCTGACTATCCACACGAAGAAAAAAGTGGGCACTATTGAGTAGGGGCGAGTCGTAATGTTTGGCGTTGTACTGTCTCAGTACCCGTCCGATGATCTGCTCCACCTGGATGGAGGATCCCATGCTCTTATCGATGTAAGCGAGATAGCATGCAGGGTCATCCCAACCCTCTTGCAACGATAGGTTGAAAATGATGTGCTTGTAATCTCCGGCTCGGAAATCATCGAAATCGTTCTCACCTTTGGAAAATAGATTAACCGCAGCTGGCTTGTTCCCGTCAGCAAAAGATAAGTTGGCATAGATGGCGATCTCTTCCGGATCAATCCCCTTTTCCTCGACAAGATACCTCCAAATCCGAATGGGGGGAGCCTTGCGATGCTCGAAGGGCTTGGTATGGTCATCCTTCTCGCCATCATCCGCAATGTTGGTTTTGCAGACGTAGATAGCCTTCGGTTTGAAGCTAAAGCCACATGACTCTATCTCGTCCTCAATGAGCCCTAAACGCTTGTGGAGGTCATCTAGACACTTCTCCATCGGGGCCGTCGTGCCATCGAACTGAATGGCCTTCTTAACTAGCTGAGCAGAGACCACCTTCGTGCTATCAACTGCCGTAGTGACAAAGCGCTGCGCATCAGGATTTCCACTATCATCAACGGCCCCAAGGTCAGCAAACGCCTTGCTATCCTGCGCGGCCTCATCCACCCACAGCTTGATTGGCTGGATTACAGCCTTACTGAAGTTCGCTGGCAGTTTTAGGGTTGCACTGGCAAGCAAGTATGCGTCCGGCTCTAATTCCGCAAGGATCTCCGACTGCTGCTCTGAAAGGTTATGTCCCTCGTCATAAACAACAAATAGCGGACGACGCTGACTCCCAGCAGTTCTGGCTATCAGGCGTTCCCATGGGGAACTGTCGCCGAAAATATCAGCGTCCTTTTTGTAGATGTTGAGGTTGCCTTCGGACTGGTCCCGGTTGTTAAACAACCCAGTGGTCGCCAATAGCATCAGCGGCGTCGAACCGTCTTCAATGTGCGCAGGAGTAAGCTGGCCGATACCAATGACAGAAAAACCGTCTGCGATCTCGGCATACTTCCCACCAGGGCAAAAATTAGCATAGGTCTGAGCCACAACGGACTTTGCTTTCGACATCCAGAAAACAATTGGCTCACATGCGAAATGGGCCCGCATCAGCGACACCGCCTGCGCGAGCACCGGGGTTTTACCTGCTCCCGTTAGGGCAGAAAGCGCCTGAAAAAAAGGGCGGGGCTTGTTCCCTTTGCATGGCCTGTATGGATGGGCCTCAAAAAACGCATAACGGTCGGCAATCGTCTTTGCGGCGTCTGATTGAAATACCTTTAACTCGAAATCAGGCATCACCTGTCCCTTCGTTGTTGTATGAGTCCTGACGAGGATTGAATCCGATGTGCTCAAGAACCTTGTCGGGTATTTTGTAGAACTCGACGCTGCCGCCGGTATACGGAGCCATCGATGCATAAATGTGATAACGCAAAACCAGCCCTGCTTGTTTTGCTTCTTCCGCGATCTCGCGAAACGCCGTTTTGTCGAGGACAGACGGCTTATCTGGCGTTTCCCAAATCAGGAAAAAGCCCTCGTTTCGGGAATTGACAGCAAAGAGGTGCTTGTAAGAGCCAGCAGGAAGGCGGCGGAGGTAGGACTTTGCCTTTTCCGAGCGATCCCAATAACTAGTCAAGAGCAGGTCGATCATTTCCTCACGAGCTAGGGCATTGACCGCTTCAGCATCAATTTTCTCGCGCCTCAATTCAATGAAACGGAATCCGCTGACAATAGGCTTGGTGGGGCCACTTGCCCATTGGCCTGTGATAACGCGCTTGACTCGTTCAGCCGTAAGAGTTGATGCATAGTGATCACCCTTTTCAGTATTTCCTTGCTCTATAAGTATGAAGTGGCGTTCAGCCCCGGTCTCTGCGTTCAATTCCAATACGGCATGCCCAGTAGTTCCTGAGCCAGCAAACGGGTCTAAGACCAATCCGTCCGGTTTACACCACAGTTGAATAATTTTCTTGATCAAACGCAGAGGCTTAACAGTTTGGAATCCATGATCCTGCCCAACAACAGCAGCAAGTTCTTTGATTCCTGATTGGCTATGACCAGATTCTGTATAGGCCCATGATGCGCTACCAATTTCGAAAGGCGAATCATAATCTTCGCTGGACCACCATGAAAGTGGAACCTTACCTTTCTTAACATCCTTCAGGTAGGTTTTTAATCGGGGAGCGCCATCGCCCTTTTTTGTGAAAAAAAGTCTTGGCCATTGCCCTCGCTCATATATTTTTTGCGCAGCAAGTCTTGATTTTTCGAGGATATCGTCGCTATTTACTGGTTGGCCATTAACGAATTTGCATCCTTTTAAAACCAATGCTTTTACACGGACTTGCTTTCCAGCTTTGTTTGTTAGACTAACATTATCATCAATAATTTTTTCTTCATATTCAGATCCCCATTCTTCGAGCCAAGCCTTCATAGATGCTTTAGCTGAGCGCCAATAATTTGAGCCAGGATAGTGCATCTCGCCAGTAAATGGTGATTGAATTCCGTAAGCAGATTTGGCATCGCCACTGGAAGCAGTCGGGTTTCCGCCTGTTTTTTTGCTATCCCACAAACCTTCTGGGTCGCCGTCCGGATTTGGCGCTGTTCCCTTTACGTGTTGGGGCAATCTATACTTGCAGTAAGTTCGCTGGACTGAGGTGCCCGCTATGGATACCAA
>NZ_BAAGVN010000268.1:0-4003 GCF_054780855.1 Pseudaeromonas pectinilytica | reverse complement strand
TGGTATCCATAGCGGGCACCTCAGTCCAGCGAACTTACTGCAAGTATAGATTGCCCCAACACGTAAAGGGAACAGCGCCGCGTACAGATGTTCCAGCAGCTAAATATCACCCCATTGGCCGAAGGGGTGGAAACTCGCGGTGAAATGCAATTTCTACGCGATATCGGCATCGAGTTGATGCAGGGCTATTATTTCGCCAAGCCGGGTTTTGAATCCTTGCCCGAGGTGGATTTTGACGGTTGTTAGCGGCATCATTTGTCCTTCAATCGCTATGGAGTTATCCCCCGTGAAGAGGCAGGTATTTATCGTCGGCCGTGGCAAACTGGCCCAGGAGTTACTTCAAGAGCTCGACCCGGGCGAGTCGTTCGAGGTGCTGCCCTGGCCTGAGCCTGCCGCTGCACCGAGTCAAGCCATCGTCATTCATGCCGGATCCGGCAAGGCGTTACCGCAGCTGTTTGCCTATTGTGCGGCAACCGGCTCAACGCTGATCGAGCTGGCGACCGGCACCGATCTCGGTGCAGCGGGCGAGCGGTTTCCACTCCTGCTGTGCCCCAACACCAATATTCTGATGCTCAAATTCATGCACATGCTGGCGCAATGTGGTGCCTCGTTCCATGGCTACTCCCAGCAGCTCATCGAGTCCCATCAAGCCAACAAGAGTTCGACGCCCGGCACGGCGGTCAGCATGGCCCACGCTCTCGGCATCCCCGAGGATGCCATTCAATCCGTGCGCGATCCCAAGGTGCAACAGCATGAGCTGGGCATTCCCGAGGAGCATCTGGCACGCCATGCGTTCCACCGCATCCTCATCGCCGACGAGATCTGCAGCCTCAAGCTGGAGTCTCAGGTGTATGGTGCCGCCCCCTATGCCGCAGGAGTGGCTAAAATCGTCGCCGCCGTGCACGCCCACCCGCTGGAGAGCCGTCGCTACGAGATCCAGGAGCTGGTGGCACAGGGCTGGATCTAACGCGGCCACGGCCGCCACGTAACGGTTCGTTCACAGGGTTGTGACGAGCCGCCATTGTGTGCGCAACGCCATTATCACCCTCTCACAACAAGCCATTCACCTCGCCATGGCGGTTATTTGACCGTTTCGCGGCTTTTGTCATCAAGATTACTGCTATCGCCGCTAGGCTATTGCTGGCATATTCGACAACATCTAGCAATACGGGAGAGGATCCATCATGACCCCATGGCGAGTGATTTTAATACTGGGCGCCCTGCTGAGCCTGGCAGGATGCGGTAAAGGTGTGGAGCCACAGCTGGACTACAGCGCTCCGGGTACCCGCTTCGATCTGGCGCACTGGAAGCTGACGATCCCCGATGACGAGGCCAGTGAAATTGCCCCGGACCAACTGCGCGGCTATGCCTCGCGCTATTTTTATCTGGCAGACGACGGCGCTATGGTGTTTGTCGTTCCTGCCTCCGGTGGCACCACCAAAAATAGTGATTACCCGCGCTCGGAGTTGCGCGAGGTACTGGAGCCAAACGATGACAATCGCAACTGGTCCGGTAGCGGCTTCCATCGCCTGGAGGCCGGCTGTCAGGTGGTCCGCGAGCCGGAGACCGGGAAAGTCATCGTCGGGCAGATCCACGGCTTTGATGCCAGGCCGCTGATTAAACTGCAGTGGGAGAAGGGGCGGCTCAAGGCGCTCATCAAGCAACATCCCCAAGGCAGTAACGAGGATGTCAGCCATCTATTCAAGGCGCAGGTGGATAAAGGCCCCTTCACCTACCGCATCGAGGTTCAGGATGGCGTGCTGAGCGTGAGCGTCAACGACGAACCCTTCCGCTATGACTTCTACGCCGCCGATCCGGCCTGGCGTAGCGTGCCCTTCTACTTCAAGGCCGGTGCCTATGCGCAGGCGACCAGTGGCAGTGACAGCGATGTCGCCGAGGTACGCTTCACCCGCTTGCTGACCGAGCACAGACCGGCGCCATAAAGCGACCCTGGCTGGCCGTGGGCTCGGCCAGGGATCGGTGCAGCCGATCTGCCTACAGGCGATAATTCGCGTGGCACCCATGCTTGTGTGATATGGTGCCACGTCACTTCAGGTTACGTACCGGCGTCGATCCTCTTGCATCGGCCTGGCGCGTGGCATTCGGCCCTCGCCGTCACCTCTGTTCCCGTTCTGGCCCGCTTGGCGCGCCATCCTTCATCTGCCGATCACCCAGTGCCCCGGTATGGACTCTTTCCAGCCAGCAAGCCGTTGATCGAATTGCGTCAATGATCCATCGCTCGTCTATGTCCAAGCTGTCCGCGCTCTGCACCGATCCTGGCGCACTGGGATGGCTATTGGCATGCCGTGGCGCATATGCCACAGGAATCACTCATGATCGCCTATCTGATCCTCGTTCATCGTTATCCCCGGTTATTCAAGCGGATGTTCCGCGCCATCTATGACACCAGCAATCACTATGTCATTCACATCGACAAACGCTCCGGCGCCGAACTGTATCAGGAAATAGCCAGCTTTCTGCAGGATTATCCCAATGCCCACTTGTTGCCCAGCGAGAACGCACTCTGGGGCGGTTACAGCCTGGTGAGTGCCGAACTTCGCGGCATTGCGGCCCTGCTGGAGCTGGATGCGCAGTGGGATTTTTTCATCAACCTGAGTGCCCAGGACTTTCCCCTGCACTCCCAGGCGGATATCCAGAGTTATCTGCGCCAACACAGCGGCCAGGATTTCCTCAAGGTGGCGGATCAGCGGCAGTGTCGTCCCGATACCCTGCACCGCATCGAGGAGTGGGTGACCGAGCATGAGCACAGCATCACCGATGGCGCCGGCAATCGTCGGCCTTATCTGGAGAACGTCACGCCTTACATCGGTAACCAGTGGATGATCCTCAGTCGGCGGTTTTGCGAATTTGTCACCCATAGTCCGGAAGTCGAACGTTTCAAGAGCTTCTACCAGCACACGCTGATCCCCGATGAGGGCTTCTTTCAGACGGTGATCATGAACACCAGCTATACCAGTGATCTCATCAATGATGACAAGCGCGCCATCGACTGGATCCCGATGGGCGATATCAAGCTGCGGCCACGGGATTACACGGCCCGGGATGCCGAGCAGTTGCTGGACAGCGAGCAGCTGTTTGCCCGCAAGTTTGATGAGACCATCGATAGCGGGATCCTGGATATTCTTGAAACCCATCTGGCCTCCCCCCTGCCCGGCCGCTATCACAGCCGACTCGAGGCCTGGCCACTGGTGGCAAGCAGCGCAGCGTTGCAGCCTACCAGCGCAGCGTTGCAACCCAGTTGTGCCCTGGTTTGACCTCAGCCGACAGAAGCCTACGGCGTTGTAAGCTTCTGTCAGGCTCCCTTTTGGTTTAGACTGCCCCACCTGTCATTTGGTAACCGTAGACAAGATGATCGTACCCAGTTTTGAAGTCGTGATGCGCTGGCTGACCCAGGGCCAGATCCCCCACTACCTGTGTGAGCAATGCCACGGCATCCACATCGTTGATATTCAATCCCTCGAGGGTGTGCTGGAGAGCCGATTGTTTGTCGAGAGTGAAGGATTGATGTTCACCACCGAGCTGGAGATCCGCCCGGTAGGCTTGCTGCCCCTGGTGGCAGATCTGGGCCGTCTGAACATGAACTACCCGACGCTGAAAATCTTTGTCGACGTGGTGGATGACAATCTGCCCCGGCTGATGATTTGCGACACCATCCATATCGCCGCCGGTCTCACCGACGAGCAGCTGCAACTGTTTATGACCAGCGCCATCACCGGTATGAAGCAGTTATATGGCGAATGCGAACAAGCGGGCTATCTGAATCCGCCGGAAGAAAGCGCCGGCGCGAGTGCGGTGCACTGACCGCGAACACTCCTCCTGGACTGAACCCGCTACGGCGGGTTTTGTTATTTTTGCACCCGTCGCAACCCAAGCCAGAGCTTGGTATCCGCCGCGGTCGCGCCATCGAGTAGGAGGAGGCCTCGCGGCCTCCGTCCTCTCACACCACCGTACATGCGGTTCCGCATACGGCGGTTCATGTTAA
>NZ_BAAGVN010000267.1:0-3995 GCF_054780855.1 Pseudaeromonas pectinilytica | reverse complement strand
TGCCCATTCGGCAGGCCGTCAACTAAGCCCGCCCGGCGGGTTGGGGAGCGAGTATCCGACTTTGGATTTGATCAACAAGGCCCTGGACATATGATCCAAGTCCAAGTAGGGCCAGAGTTAATTGGTCGTATCATTGATCCTTTATCCAAGCCTTATGACCAACTTGCAGACTGTACTGAATTAAAATCGGTGACACTACACCCGGAGTCTATTAATCCTCTTGAGCGGAAACGGATTGATACACAAATTGAAACGGGCATCAGCTTGATTGATCTTTTTTTGCCTTTGGGGCAGGGGCAACGAATTGGTATTTTTGCTGGTAGTGGTGTAGGCAAAAGTTCTTTACTAGGAATGTTTGCCAAGAGTGCTACTTCAGACATTAATGTGATAGCTATGATCGGAGAGCGGGGGCGAGAAGTCCGGGATTTTATTGAAGACAATCTTGGTCAGAGTGGAATGAGTAAATCAATTGTAGTTGTCGCTACTGCGGAACAGTCGCCCGTTATGCGGGTTAGGGCATTATATACCGCAATGGCTATAGCCGATTATTTTTCCAGCCAAGGCCAGCATGTCCTATTGACGGTTGACTCGATTACCCGATTTGCAATGGCTCTGCGTGAGATCGCATTGTCTGTTGGAGAACCGCCGTCTAGCCGCGGGTACACCCCATCTGTACTATCCACTCTCCCTGTTATTGTTGAAAGAGCTGGGAATTTTTCTGCTGGTTCTATTTCGGCAATTTTTACTGTCTTAGTTGAGGGGGATGACTTCAATGAGCCCATCACTGATACAATGCGCGGCATTCTCGATGGCCATCTGATTTTGCGGCGGGAAATCGCAGATAAGGGGCAGTACCCAGCTGTAGATATATTTAAAAGCAATAGTCGGCTTGCAAGTGCCTTGCAGGATAAATCGACTCTTGAACTGGTTAAGCGTGCAAAATTGATCCTGCTTGAAATGCAAAAAGTTGAAGAGATGAAAGAGTTAGGTGTGTATCGTGTTAATGAAAATACTGAGCTTGATTCAAAATATGAAACAGGGTTAAAAATTTTAAATTTACTTGCGCAGGATAAGTCTTATTTTATTCCATTAGAACAATCCTTGTCACAGCTTCAACGGCTATTAGTATCATGATTGATATTGCCGTTGTACGCGGGAAACTTGTTCGTTTACAAAAGCTTGTACGATTAATCGAGCAAGATGTCGCAAGCTATGCTCGTTATTTAAAACAACTAAACAATGAATTATCGCAGATATCTGATGCCATCAAATATCAACAACAACGCATCGATCATGCGCTATCTGCGTCCATGTTGGCTGGTGATACAATTAATCCGCTTTTGTGTAACCAAGCGCATGATTTTTTGTCAGAAGCGTACGATGAATTGGACAATCTTTATGTTGACCACGATCGTTTGATGACCACGATAGAGGCTACGTCTAACGAGTTGATGAGCTCCCAGTCTCGTAGAGATAATTTACAGTTGCAGATAAAAGATAATTTACAGCAGATTCATGCCGAAATTTTCCGGAAGGAACTTACTGATGTTTGTGAGCTCTATCTACTGCGGGAGGTGATGAGTGGCAATTAATTCATTAATCAATGATCTGGTGATGCTCACTAGCACTTCTTCTGCAGGTGTCACGCCTAATACAACGAAATTCTATGATCTTATGTCGAGAGATCAGCAGTCGAGCAGCCCCTCATCTGTACTTGCTATGGCTGATATTGTTTCTCCTGTTTTCGCTGACAGTAATGTTGCCGCAGAACAAAAAAATGAATTTAGTTCTGACTTGAACTCTATTAATGCCCCTAATTCTGAACATATTCACGAGCTGGATATTCTGCAATATCAACTTGGATTGCCTCAAGAAAATATAGTTCCGGATCTCTCAGAGAATGATTTCGGTCTCGCCATGGAGTCAATATCTCATATCGGGAATATGTCGCAGGTAGAACACGAAATTCCGATGTCATTAGTATTAAATGCAGTTGTCAAACCATCTGGAGTAACCGACTGCGTTAATGATCGTGTTGATGTGGCCATGCTTTCTATTGCGACTGGGCAACTTGCGTATGGTTTTTATAGTCAACATTCGGTTGGTTTTTCAGAAGTAAGCGAAGAAAATATCGCGCATCAATCCAATGATATCAAGCTATCCAAGCCTGTTGCTGACTATCGATTTCCCCCAAATTCTATCACTGGTTCTGACGTGTCATCTTCGCATTTTATTCAATTTCAACCTGGTGCCGTATCGTTTCATGCTTCCCAATTAAACGCCACCAATAACGATTATTTAATTGACCGTATAAAGGCAACTCAATCCGTTGCACATTATTTTGTAAATAAACTATTGCCGCGAAAGGTAACACTAATTTCTAGTGGCGAGAGTGCTGCTCTTTATATCAGAGATTATTATTCTAACGATAACGCAACCGAATTTTATGCACCTTATGCGCAACTAAATATTAGCTCTATTAATGTTCAACGAGTGGTTGTTAATGGTGTTTTGATCAAAGACAGTAGGACAGTATAGTATTATGCAAGTACAAGCAATTGGTAGTGATTTGACTGACTCCAGCAGTGGTCTTACGACAAATCAGCAACTATCTCAGAATGATTTTATCAAGCTTTTTATGTCTCAACTGACGTATCAGGATCCTCTTGAGCCGGTTGATAATAGTCAGTTCCTGGCTCAATTGGCACAGTTTTCTTCTGTTGAACAAAACCGTGCCATGAACGAGAAGTTGGATAATTTGTTATCTATAGGGACGACGTTTCAGGCGGCATCCCTGGTCGGAAAGTCGGTAGAAATCACCAGTAATTCAACTACATCGATAGGTGTTATTAGTGCGGTGAGTTTCTCATCGGATGGTCCGGTTTTGACTGTCAAACTGGATTCTGGGGACTATATCAATAACGTTGAGTTGTCTCAGATTTCAAAAATTTCCTCTTCATAACTAAGGGTTGCCAATATGATGCAGTCATTTTTCAATAGTCTCTCTGGGATGATGGGATTTTCCAAAGGACTTGATCAGGTTAGTAATAACATATCGAACATGAATACAGCCGGTTTTCGAGGAAAGGATGTTTTCTATCAGAGTGTTGTTGGTGATGCGGGCTCTAACGTTTCTGAGTATGTCTTGCGCAGTGCTGATGGTGATATCAAACAGACGAGCACCGATACTAATGTTGCCATCTCTGGTAATGGCTATTTTGTCTTAAAAGATGGAGGCAACTCCTATTTAACTCGAGGTGGCAGTTTTGAATTTAACTCGAGTGGAAAACTAGTTGATACCGCGACTGGTTATACTGTTTCAGGTATTGATGAAAAGGGTGAACTGTTTGATTTTGATATTTCTAATGTACTGATTTTGGCTCCTGAAGCTACGAAGACTGTTGAGTTGACCGGAAATATATCGTCGGATGGCACCAATCACAACATAAGTGATGTAAATATCTATAGTGCAGATGGCGTTAAAAAAACAGTTAAAATTCAATTTGCCGACAGGACGTCTGTTACTAAGGAGCAGACTAACTCTGCCGGAGTAAAGGAAACTGTTGGCACAGGTGAATACGAGTGGACAGTCAATATATTAGCCAGTGATGAATCCGTCTTGACCACTAGTAAAATACGTTTTGATAATAGCGGAAAAATTGTTTCTGGTTATGAAAAGCTGAGCGTTAGTTATGTAAACGGAGCTAACAGTGCATCTACTAAATTTGATCTCAATTGCTCTGCATTGACTCAATACGCTTCCGGTTCAACATCCTCTGCAAGTGTAAAGACTAGCGATGGACATGCAGCTTTAGGTATTTCAACGGTAGCCTTTGATGATGATGGGGTCTTGACCATTACTTATTCCAATGGTGAGAAAGTGGCTAGCCATCAATTGGCTGTCGCAGAGGTCTCTAAATAGCTGATCCTAATTTCGCTCCAGTTGCATAAGCCCATGTCCATTACCGGGGAACGGGGCGGCATGATCCAGGAAG
>NZ_BAAGVN010000266.1:0-3985 GCF_054780855.1 Pseudaeromonas pectinilytica | reverse complement strand
TATCTACTACCTGAAGCAACACCGCTTATATACCCGCACACTTGGAATTATTTGAGTCTCTAAAAATGAGGGGATCTCTGAGGGTTGGTGCTGTTCGCCTCATCCCTGTTATTGGTGTTAATCCAGTCGCGAGCAGGTCAGATTGGCGCCTTAGGTGCCGCCATCCTGCTATGTGCTGTAGCATTCAAATCCCAGCCCAAGCGTGTCAGTTTGTTGATCATGACTATGCTAGTTGGCCTCGCTTTCGGTCTTTGGTTTTCCTTGGATTCTGGCGGTCGGTCACCGGAAAGTTACGGTCTGACAATAAATTATCGTTTGCTCTACTGGCGGCACTGTCTGGAGTTGTTCGTGCAAGCGCCATGGTTCGGCCATGGTTATGGCATGTTCGAATCGGCGTTCGTGAATAATTATTACGCCATTCCGCAGAGTCTCTCCGGTGCCCGTATTATTGAACAGAATCTGGATCATCCGCATAACGAGATCCTCTATTGGTTAGTTGAGGGGGGAGCGGTTGCTGTTCTGGGGCTGGCGACCATGGTGTGGGCCTGGTGCAGAGTGCTACGCTTTCATGCATGGTCAAAACGTATCGCTCTATTTGCATTGCCATTGCCTTTGCTATTTCATGCCATGGTGGAATATCCGTTTTATCACTCAGTTGCGCACTGGACGGCATTGATCTGTTTGCTTTGGTTCACCGATGAAGAGAGTGAAGATATTCGAGGTTATTCCTGCCGTTTCGACTTCCTGTTGAAATCCCTAGCCATACTGGTGCCCTTGGTGGCGGTGCCCTTTATGGCCACGGGTATCCAGACGGCGTATCTGGTCACCCAGTTTGAGCGCGGCGGCATGAAGGATTTCACCTTGCTGGAGCGGGTGATAAATCCGCTGCCCTGGTTCAGTCGCTTTATGTATGACGTCATGTCCATTCGTCTGATCAATGCTATGCCAAGTCACAATGCTGCGGAACTGCAGGCCTATGTGGCCTGGGCCACAGAGTTCAATGCGGTGCAGCCGCGTAGCCAGCTGTATTGGAATGGCGCGTTGGCGCTGGATGCCTTGCAGCAACCTGAAGAGGCCGCTCGTTGGCGTGCCGAGGGCGCGCGTCTGTTTCCCGCCGATCCGCTGTTTAAACCGCAAGCCGCATCAGCTGCTGTTTCTGCGGCTAACTCGGCAGCAACTGCCACGACATCCGGGGCGGCGGCACAGCCCTGATCGGGTGAGGCTCATGTAAAAACAGATGGGTTTGCCTGTGGGCGGGGGATAGACCCGATACGTCACCTGGGATGAATGAGAATGCCAGCCGGTTTACACCGGCTGGCATTTTTTATTTCAGGCACAGCTGAATCTATTTCGAGTCTTCGGTCTACGTCAAGGCTTGTTTGTTCGATTTGTGAACTTATTTGTTGTGTGTATGTGCGTTGTTTGTGAATTGTTTGATACGGATCATCCTCGTTTCCCCCTCTAAGCTTGAACCAAGGAACCCATGTCGGGTGGAGGCTGCTATGCGTACTCAAACTCTTCAAGCACCGATGCAAGTCGTGCAGATGACTGGCGATGTGCTGGTTGTACTGGCCAATGGCGCAACGCGCCCTCTGTTGCCCGGTGAGGTTCTACCGGCCGGGACCACCTTACAACTGGCAGACGATGCCACTTTGCAGTTGGCTCCACCGGATGGTGGTGCGCCTGCAGATGCTGCCAATGCTGCTCCATCTGGGGATGCCGTGCCACAACCCGCAGCCACTGGCGTGGGAGCTGAGGTGGCGGCCATTCAACAAGCCTTACTCGAAGGCGTGGATCCGACGCTGACTCTTGAGGCTACTGCGGCGGGCGGTGCTCCGGCTGCGGGTGGTGGTGGGGCCGGAGGCAGTGGCAATGGTGGCTTCGTATCGATTGATCGGACCGGTGACTCCACCTTGGCGACTGCTGGCTTTGATACCACCTATCAGGCGGGAGCCACTACGGATGTACTTAATCCGGTAGCTGCGACGGTAGTCGATGTTCCTGCTCCTGTTATCACTCCGGATGGCAGTAGCGTCTCAGAAAGTAATTTGAGTACCAGCAATGAACTGGATACTGATCTGGTCGATGGGACCCAAGCCGGTCAGGGCTCTACGACGGTGCAGGGTAATCTGAATGTGGATTTTGGCGGCGCGACCGGCTCGGTCAGTTTCCTTCCTGTCGAGACACAGCCTGCGTTGACCTCTGGAGGCCAACCCCTGGTCTGGGTCGTGAGCGACGATGGTCTCACCCTGACCGGTAGCGTGAATGGCACTGTGATTGTGACCGTGACCCTGGCCGCCGATGGCAGCAGCTATACCGTGGACCTGGACGGTGCTTTGGACAATGGCGCTGACCCACTGGCGATTGCGATCGGCATTCAGGCTCAAAACGATGCCGGTGCCATCACCAGTGGACAAATTGTGCTGACGGTGGCCGATGATGCCCCTCTGGCGCAGGACGATGTGCTGAGTGTTGGCGAAGATGACACGACAACCGTTACGGGGAACGTATTGGTCAATGACCAAGTGGGTGCGGATGGAGCCGTGGTGACGGCACAAACGGTCACCAATGAGCTGGGATCTCTGGTCTTGGGCACTGATGGTCAATACTCTTTCACCCTGAATAGCAGCAACCCGAGCGTGCAGGCGTTGACCGAAGGCGAGACGCTGACTCAGGTCTACAGCTACACCTTGACCGATGCCGATGGTGACACCAGCACCGCCAATCTGACCATTACTATCACCGGTAGCGATGACGGCATTGTTATCACCGATCTGACGCCGTCCACCCAGGGCGGTGAAGGGGTGGTATTCGAAGATGACTTGGCCAACGGCTCGGATGCCAGCAAGGAGTCGTTGAGCGTAGAGGGCACCTTCAGTGTCTCGGCTCCGGATGGTCTGCAATCTATCACTATCGGTGGCGTCGTGGTCACCCTGGCACAACTGCAGGATGCAGCGGCCAATCCGGTGGCGCTGAGTAGCGCGCTGGGCAATAGCCTGACCATCACCGGCTTTAGCGATGGTGTAGTGAGCTACACCTACACCCTGCTGGGCAATGAGGCCCATCCCGCTGCGGGCAACGATGTGTTGCTGGATAACACCAGCATTCTGGTCACCGATCGGGATGGCGATACCGCCAGCAGCAACCTGAGCATCCAGATTGTTGATGATGTGCCGACCGCCGTGGCCGACAGTGCCAGCATCGCGGAGGATGCCGAGCTATTGACGATCGAGGGTAACGTTCTTACCTCGGACACCCAAGGTGCCGATGGCGCTGTGGTAACCCCGCAAACGGTCGAAAGTGCACTGGGCACTCTGGAGCTGGAGAGCAATGGTGAGTACAGCTTTACTCTGAACAACAGTAACCCGAGTGTGCAGGCGTTGACCGAAGGCGAGACGCTGACTCAGGTCTACAGCTATACCCTCACCGATGCCGATGGCGACACCAGCACCGCCAATCTGACCATTACTATCACCGGCAGCGATGACATTCCGACCATCGAGGCTCATGGCGAAGGACTGGGGGGCAGTGAAACCGGTCTGCCGGACGGTTCCGGTATTGCCGCGGATGCACAAGCCTCGGGCTCCTTCAGCATCGGCGACAGCGATGGTTTGGACGATATCAAGAGTCTCACCATTGCTGGCACCACCCTGAATGTTGTGGCAGGCCAAACGGTCGCCGCTCTAGTGGGGAGTGTGGTAGATACCCCGTATGGCCAATTGACGCTCGATAGCTTTGATGTCGATACTGGTACCTTTAGTTACAGCTATCAATTGTTGCGTAACGTCGACAACGACGATCCGACCCTCATCAATGCAAATACCGATGGTTTCACCGAGACGATTAGCCTGTCTGTGTCTGATGGGACCAACAGCGCCGATACCAGTTTCGGAGTGTATATCGCTGATGACACGGTGAATGCGGTCGATGATGGTCCGTTCACGGTGACCGAGGATGCCGAGTTCCCGCTCAATACCATCAGCGG
>NZ_BAAGVN010000265.1:0-3872 GCF_054780855.1 Pseudaeromonas pectinilytica | reverse complement strand
GCTCTGCTGTCTGAATGAACAATATTTGTTCGAATGTATGGGGTTGTTCAAAGTATAAACACTGATGCGTCAGCCCTGCTTTATTGGAAGATCCGCGGCAACAGGACGAACGGCGATTAGCCGTGGATCTCTTAACCACCAATGAAACATTTTTCTTTCGCGAAGAAGCTCATTTTCATTTTTTGAAATCAATTATCACAGATTGGGATCGTCGGCCATTAAGCATATGGAGTGCGGCATGTTCCTCTGGGGAGGAGGTGTACTCCATTAGTATGCTATTGAGTGACTTGTTACCTGGATATTCGAACTGGTCTTTAGTTGGCTCTGATTTGTGCCGTCATGCTCTGGATTCGGCAAGACAAGGGATTTATCCCATGAGTAGAGCCCAGGGCATACCGGCGGAATTCCTTAAGCGGTATTGCCTCAAAGGAGTTGGCGAATTAGAGGGACTGCTACAAGTAAAACAAGAGTTACGTGAAAAAGTCAGTTTTTATTGTATCAATCTCAATACAAATCTCCCGGCTGATTTGCCCGTTTTCGATATCATATTTTTGCGAAATATATTGATTTATTTTGATGTGGATGGGAAAAGATCCATTGTTGAGCGTATTCTTTCCCGCCTGAAACCAGGCGGTTTCCTGTTTATTGGTCATTCTGAAAGTTTATATGGTCTTGGTCTGCCATTAACATCATGTGGTTCGGCTGTTTATTACCATGAGCCAGCAGCATGACGATATTCCTTGGACCAGGTGATTATTTTTTTGGATCTACGAGTGAACAGATATCCACGCTGTTAGGGTCATGTGTCTCTTTGGTTGCTTGGTTACCGGAGCGTCAATTGCTATCTGTGAGTCATGTAATGTTACCTAAACTCCGTGATGGCGATACGCAAAGTCTGCGCTATGGCGATGTAGCATTGACTCAGTGGATGAGCGACGCCCAAAAAATAGGGGCTAGGCCCCAGGATTTTTCACTGGCATTGTTTGGTGGTAGTACGAGATTTTACTCGGCTGCGCAATATGAGCAGAGCATTGGCCACAGAAACATCGTTTTTTTTCATCAAGAGCTGCGTCGGCTGGGATTGAGTTTGAGATGTGAACAAACTGGGGGGCATCACCATCGTAAACTGCTGGTTGATGCCGCCTCGGGGCGTTTTTGGTGGCAGCATCTGGGTGATCCTAGTAGTCCGGATTATCAGGAGGGGACATGGTAGCCAAGACGCGAGTATTTGTGGTCGATGACTCCGCCTTGGTACGGCAATTTATGTCCGAGGTGATACAGGGGCAACCCGATTTGCAACTATTGGGGACGGCAGCAGATCCAGTGAGTGCACTACCCAAGCTGGAACAACAATGGCCTGATGTGATCTTGCTGGATATGGAAATGCCGCGGATGGATGGGCTGACATTTTTGCG
The DNA here is from genome assembly GCF_054780855.1 of Pseudaeromonas pectinilytica. Classification (NCBI taxonomy): domain Bacteria; kingdom Pseudomonadati; phylum Pseudomonadota; class Gammaproteobacteria; order Aeromonadales; family Aeromonadaceae; genus Pseudaeromonas; species Pseudaeromonas pectinilytica. The sequence continues at coordinate 2,457 of NZ_BAAGVN010000265.1, read as the reverse complement.
CCAATTGATGGCCACACATCCTACCCCTGTGGTTATCTGTTCCTCTCTGACCGATGCCGGAGCTGCATTAACCCTGGATGCGCTATCGGCAGGGGCCGTTGCGGTATTTGCCAAAGCCAAGCTGGGAGTCAGACAGCATCTTGAGACTATTGCTCATGATCTGGTGGCGGCCATCCGTGAAGCTGGTTCTGCGCGGGCATTGCGTCCGGATCTGCGGATAGCACAACCCATTCTTCCCTCTCATCTCACATCCCAGCCTGCGCGTTCGTTTTCTCATACCACAGACCGTATTGTGGCAATCGGTACTTCGACCGGAGGAACCATTGCATTGGAGCGGGTATTGAGTGTGTTACCCGCCGATGCTCCCGGCATTGTCATTGTCCAGCATATGCCAGAAAAATTTACTGCGGCATTTGCGGAACGGCTGAATAGCTTGTGTGCTATCGAGGTTCGGGAGGCAAAAAATGGCGATCGGGTCCTGGATGGTGTCGCGCTGATTGCTCCTGGCGGGTTACACCTGCAACTGCATCGCTCAGGGGCGCATTATTGTGTCGAGGTGTTAGATGGCCCTCCCGTCAACCGGCATCGGCCCTCGGTCGATGTCCTGTTTCGCTCCGTTGCCAAAGCCGCCGGTCCCAATGCGCTGGGCGTCATCATGACCGGTATGGGAGATGATGGTGCTCGAGGTCTGCTGACCATGCGTGAAATGGGTGCTAAGACTATCGCGCAAGATGAAGCATCGTGCGTGGTGTTCGGTATGCCCAAAGAAGCGATCCGGATGGGAGCCGCTGGGGGTGTGCATTCACTGGCACAGATCCCTGACGAAATCATGATGTTTTCTAGGCTGAGCAAAAGTCTATAACAGTTAGCTATAACTGTAGCGATTGTTATGGGACGTCCTAGATCTGGGTGCTTACTGCAACCGTCTTGCCATTCGTCTTCTCGTCTTCTTATATAGAAGTGAGTTGTTTTGGCGTTGTACCAGCAACTTTCGCTAGATATCTTTAGTTCTTTGTACTGGTCTCTATCCTAACTGTTAAGCAGTTAGTCTGCATTTGTCGATAGTGATGGTCTAAGTGGTGATCGATGCCAAGACTGAGTGGTTATTTATCCCGAAGTTAATGTTCTAACATGCCGATAAAGTGGGTTGACAGCGCTCAGCGAACTGTCCAAGATGTTTGGACATTTAGACGTCCAAACATCCAGCGCTGATTCACTGCTCGGATGCTCGTGAATCCGGAGGTCGTCGCAGCGAATAGAAAAGGAGTACAGCCATGAGTTTTGACAGCGCACGTCAGGTAGAGGCCCTCAATCAAAGCCTTGCCGACCTGAATGGTGATATCGGTGTGTCATTCGAGTTTTTCCCACCGACCACTGAATCGATGGAACAGACCCTGTGGCATTCGATTGAGCGTTTGCGCACCTTGGCGCCAAAGTTTGTTTCTGTCACTTATGGCGCTAACTCTGGTACTCGGGATCGCACCCACAAAGTCATCAAAGACATCAAAGATAGAACCGGCCTGATCGCTGCACCGCATCTGACCTGTATTGATGCCGGTCGTGATGAGTTGATTCAGATCGCAAAAGACTATTGGGATAGCGGTATCCGGCATATTGTGGCTCTCCGGGGAGACTTACCGCCAGAAAGCGTACAACGACCCGATATGTATGCAGCTGATTTGGTGGCGCTATTGAAAGGCGTTGCTGATTTTGATGTGTCGGTCGCGGCCTATCCCGAGAAGCATCCTGAAGCAAAGAGCGCGCAAGCGGATCTGTTGAATTTAAAACGTAAGATTGATGCCGGTGCTAATCGCGCAATTACCCAGTTCTTTTTCGATGTTGAAAGCTATTTACGGTTTCGGGATCGTTGTGCGGCTATCGGCATTGATGCCGAGATTATTCCCGGGATTTTGCCGGTATCCAATTATAAGACGTTGCAAAAATTTGCCGGCTTCACCAACGTGAAGATCCCAAACTGGCTGCACCAGCGCTTCTCTGGAATTGCCGATGAGGATCAGACCACTCGCAACTTGCTGGGCGCGAGTGTAGCAATTGACATGGTTCGGGTATTGTCTCGAGAAGGCGTGAAGGATTTCCACTTCTATACCTTGAATCGTTCCGAACTGACCTATGCTATATGTCACACGCTCGGTGTTCGGCCCCACGTATAGCCGCTGGGAGGCTGTTTTTAGCTCGTTATGCAGTAAAAATAGCCACTTAAACCGAGAAGGGGATCTTTTTAAGAGAATCCCCTTGCCAACCGATTCGACATCCCTATAATGCCGCCTCGCTGACACGGCAAGGCACGCACTCTTCGGAGAACGCTGCAGCAGTGCCAGAAGGGCCGAAATGCCCGGAGCGAACACGGTAAAAAGTGCTTGACTCTGAATCGGGAAAGCGTAAGATGCGCATCCCACGACAGCTGAGGCTGTCACGCTCTTTAACAATCAAATCAAG
>NZ_BAAGVN010000264.1:0-3868 GCF_054780855.1 Pseudaeromonas pectinilytica | reverse complement strand
GGTATCCATAGCGGGCACCTCAGTCCAGCGAACTTACTGCAAGTATAGATTGCCCCAACACGTAAAGGGAACAGCGCCTCTTTCGAGGCTTTTTATCCCGTGTCGCGCGATGCGTTAGAACATCCAGCCGCTAGGGTTCGGATGGGCTTCCTTGGCATCCAGGAATTTCATGCCCTTGACGGCGCGAATGATGAGCCAGACCACCCAGAACAGGATCACCAGCCAGCCGATCAGGATCACGGAGAGCAGGGTGCCGATCAGCAGATAGAGACCGCCAATCCAGAAGGTGCGGATCTGGAATTGATAGTGACTTTTCAGCCAATCAGGTGCCTCGTCTTTGTTGATATACGCCATGACGACGCCAACAATACCTGTGATACCAAAGACGATCCCTGCCAGATATAAAATATAAACCAGCTTGGCGGTGCCTTCGGTGCTGGGTTTGGCTGTTACCGAGTTATCCATATGTTGTGCTCTCTGATTAAAATAATGGCCCATGAATTTATCATGTTTAATTCATCTGTCGTCTGATTGGGTTAACTTATTTTTAATATTCGCAGCCCAACCTAGAGTGATATCACATATTAACCACAGATGAAGCCGCCGAATATGGGCCGCAGATCCCGCTTGGTCATCTATTGTTCATTCAATCACTCAAGATCTGTGCTGAGGCGTTATCCATAACTGCGAATGCAATTACGCCCGGATTGTTTAGCCTGATACAGAGCCGCATCGGCTTGGCGAACCAGTTCGACGGGGGAATAGTCGCTGCTCGGGATCATACTGGCTACACCCAGGCTGACAGTGACAATACTCGGGCTCGTCTGGTGATGGGGGATCGCCAAACTCGCTAGCACTTGTTGGATATGACGGGCGGTATCCAGGGCGGCTCGGCTATCCGCATTCGGCAGCAGGACGACAAACTCCTCGCCGCCATAGCGGGCGATCAACTCTCCGGCGCGACGCCCTGACTGGCATAACGCATGCGCCAACCGTTGTAGGCAAGCATCACCCGCCAGGTGGCCATAGTGGTCGTTGAACCGTTTAAAGTAGTCAATATCGAGCATAATCAACGCCAACGGGCTCGTGGCGCGATGACCGCGATTCCACTCTTCTTGCAATACGCGATCGAAGTAGCGGCGATTCCCGATATTGGTCAAGCCGTCGGTATTGCTGAGGATCTCCAACTGCCGGTTGGCTTCTGCCAACTCCTGGGTCCGCGCTTCAATCATCTGCTCCAGCTCGCGCTTGCGCTCTTCCAGCCGGGTCATGGGATAAATTTCGCCGCCATCGGCCAGGCCATAGGGGATGGAGATACCGCTGTGGGTAATCATCCAGGCTTCGCCTTCGAGGCGGAATATCAGTACCAGGCGGGCGGTTTCGCGGGAGAGTATTTCTTCCGGATCGGGCAAGTGAATATGAAAAAAAGCGGTGATGACGAGGATATCCTCGCTGAGGTCTTGCAGGGATAAATCCAGCATCTCGATGTGCAGCGGCTTTGGCACTTGAGCGAAGTCGCGGCGGGTAATTCGTATCCATTCTTCTTTGTCGGTCACGAGAATATCGCTGCTACCGGCATAACCACTGAAGTTATCACTTAATCGCGTGGTTAATCGATCATCCCTCGAGGCATACATGGTGATGTATTCGTCGAATAATGAACGCATCAATCCCTGTCGTTCATGCGCCATACTGCAAATTCCATAGCAAGATTTTCAAATGGGAGCTGGCTGCTTTATCCAGATAATAGCTGAACAACTACAACGGCTTTCAGGCTTGATCTTAGATAGTGCCACCCATAATACAATGAATTGGCAGATCCAGAGCCGGTTTTATTTCCGGAAGCCAAGCTTCGTCAAAGAATACTCCTCTTCATCAAGGATCCCAACGCTTGCCCCGCAGGGGGCGTGTCTGAGCCCTGTGATCAAGCGAGATTCAGGGTGTCGTACGATCCCTGCTTTTGAGCTGAGGATTGAAAACCCGGATCATACTGGCGGGATTATTCAACAATTTCGCTGCCGGACGTCGTGGCCGTGGCACCAGCTCGCCACCACAATTCGGGCACACACCGCCCAGAATTTGCCCGGCGCAGGCGGCGCAGAATGTGCACTCAAAGGAACAAATCAGCGCATCGTCAGCTTCGGGCGGCAGATCTTTATCGCAACATTCACAACCGGGACGCAATTCAAGCATCGATTATTCTCCTCGGGTGAAGTGGCTATTAGCGATGAACAAACGACAGCAAGGATGCAGCGCCTAAAAATAGGCTGGCGAAGCTGCGATTTAATATCCGCTGCTGACGCGGAGTCCGTAAAAATAACAATACCTTGACCGCTAAGCAGGTATATCCGGCCATGACGATCATATCCACCGTAATCATGGTCAGCATCATGATGCCGTATTGGGGAATTAACGCCTGCGCCGGATCGATAAATTGTGGCAATACCGCCAGCATAAAGACAATCGCCTTGGGATTACTGATGTTCACCAGAAAGCCCTTCATGATCATGGCCAGCGGATCGACCTGCGGCTGTTGCTGTTCGGTGGTGATGGTGGAAGGTTTTTGTTGCCACTGCTTGATGGCCAGATAGACCAGATACGCCACGCCGAACCATTTAATCAGATTAAAGGCCAGCGCCGAGGCGGTTAAGACCGCACCGACACCGGCGGCAACGATGAGGATCTGCACTGCCAGCGCTAACTGCAGGCCGATGACGTTCCAGTAGCCACGCAAGAAGCCAAACTGCAGCCCGCTGGACATGGAGGCGATGGCCCCCGCGCCCGGAGAAAGGCTGATCACCCAACAGGCGGTAAAAAATGCTAACCAGATATCAAACGCCATCACCAGGACTCCTTTCGCTGTTTGCTCGACCATACCGCAACCGAAGGGTCGATGGCTACCGCTATGAGCAGCTGGATGGCACCTGTGCTCAAGCGGCAGCGAAATGGGCCTGGTGAGCCGGTGTCCGGGTTATTTGCGCCACTTCGCCCAAGGGTCCACTTTACCCTCGGCGTTCTTGGGAACTTCAGACGCACTGCGACGGGGTTCGCTACGCTGACCCGAGCCTGAGCGTGCATTCGAGCTCGTCCGCGCGTTGCCGCCATGGCTACGGGTTGGCTGGTGGCTTGCCGCTTTGAGCTCCCGCTTTTGCCGTAAGCGTTCGGCGTCTTCCAGACTCAGTTCAGCCGGTTCGCCCGGTTTGTCCTCGGCCGGCACTATGCGATCGCGCGGCGGCAGTTCAAACTGCTCGGCCGAGGCGCGGGGTAGACTCTTGAACTGGTACATATAGAAGGCTTCTACTTTTTCGCGCGCCCAATCGGTTTTTTTCAGGAATTTAACGCTGGAATCAATACTGGGATTACTTTTAAAACAATTGATATTCAAATAAGCATATAAAATGGTAAAGCCATAATGCTCGACCAGTTCTGTGGTCAGTTGTTTTAAACTCAATCCGTGCAGCGGGTTATTGCTGTAATCAATTTCTTTGGTCATGGTAGATCCGGAGATAAATATATTTTGCGCATTATACCACGGCTTGCGATGAAAAGGCATTGCCTCGATATATGGTATTTGGGTGGGCCTGGTGCGTGATTTTCTAGTATTTAGCGTTATTGGATGTTGGCGGAATATAATTTATTTTTGTACCGATCATGATATGAGCGACAGATAACAATAGGGCTCCGATCGTATAAGCCACCAAATCCATGCCATCGAACGTCGAGCCAATTACAATGCGCGCGATAGGATATTGCGCCACTCCCAGCAAGTGAGCCAACTGAAAATACTGGGCGCTGTTCCCTTTACGTGTTGGGGCAATCTATACTTGCAGTAAGTTCGCTGGACTGAGGTGCCCGCTATGGATACCAA
>NZ_BAAGVN010000263.1:0-3829 GCF_054780855.1 Pseudaeromonas pectinilytica | reverse complement strand
TCAAAACCAGCGGGGCTGACGCCCCGACGAAATTCCCCTCCCACCTACGTCGGTGGGAGCCCCCTTTCGTCAAAAAAGGTGGGTATGTCAGGACAACAAAATTCATTGGTAGCGGTGCTGCGCAGAACCTTCAAGATTGGAAGTGCAATTATTCAAGATCCGGCCCCGACCCTACCACTGTCGATGGTTCAACAGATTTTGAGCGCCACCTATCCGCAGGTCAGATGGACTCAACTGTACGACAGTGATGCCAAGGTTGTTGGCGACACGTTGGAATACGAGTTTCTTATCCCACCGGTAAAGACCAACGGCTGATTGCGTCACTCCTTGAGGGGAATTAACACTGTTAATTCCTCTCCCGCCCCCCCCCTATCCCCATGCACCATCTACAAAATTAACACTGTTAATTTCATCGCGTGAAATCCTGCAGACACCAGTCGAAATGCAAAATTAACACTGTTAATTGCTATGGATTGATAGTGCCTAGTGTTCTCTGTTGTCCATTATTCTGAGGCATCAAGGCGGCCACAACAGCAATCACAACCTGCTGATAGTAAGGTGATGGTGGCGGCTATATCTCACTTATGTACAAACTTTATTGTTCCCAAAGCCCGATTGTGTACAAACATTATCGTCAGTGTACAAACTGTATTGTTCCGAACCCCCACCCCGCAGGACTCCCTTTCGACTTCACCCTACAAAATTAACAGTGTTAATTCCTCTGAATATTCCCCACCCCCCCCAATTAACACTGTTAATTCTGCTCCTGCCTAACCCTGGGGTTGCATTGGCCAGAGTTGAGCGATCATGGCTTCTCAGGCAAACAAACAAGGTTTAACCCATGAGCGACAACCAAGAAGAGATAGAGCATTGGTTGGCCCAATTGGCTGCAGATACCGCAGGGGCAACCGTCACCGATGAAGGCGGAAAAACAGAGAGCACACAAGGAGGGCATGCACAATGGTCAACAATCTACCGGAATCTGAACAGGCTTCGCGTCTTGCCGGTTTCTCAGTTCGACTGCGTGATCCCGCCTCGCTGACACACCAACGGCAGATCCTACCAGCCACATCCAGTGCGGCTGGATTGTCAGTCTCAATTTCAGATATGGCTGATGCAGGGTATAGCACCGACACCATCCAATATAGCGCCATGATTGCCAACACCGTCCGGTTCGCGCACAAACATGGGATTGGCATGGACACCATCAATCGAATGATGGTCGCCCCCAAGTCGGAGGTATTCGGTATGTTCGAGCGGCTTGGGTATGAGATTGCGGCGTTCCTGGCTGAGTTCGGCCAGAAGGCCCAGCAGTCAGCTAAGGAACAAATGCTCTCGACTCTGAAGGGGATGGATAACCCTGAGCTTATCGCAGATTTCATTGGCTTTCTGGATGACCTAAGCCAATCTCAAAACTTCAACATTGGCATGATTCGGGACTTAAACTCGGCATACTTCGGACAGGAAAGCCATATCCTGAAATTCAGAATGTTCGATAATCCAAGTCTTTGCGTATGTTCGCTCGGCTTCAATGAAAGTGAAGTCGAGGCGGCGGCCTGTGCCTCTGTGCTGATTGATCGACTATCACCGATTGGCCTCTGTAGCTCTTTTGTTTGGAACAAGAACCAGTTTTTTACTTGGTGGATGGGTGATGTTTCATTCAAGTTGCCCGAAACCGTAGCTCTGTCTCAGGTGGACAGACTGATGGAGTTGATTGGCGATAACCAAGAAGAGCTAGAGGGTGAGGTTGATGACAGCGATGTACTTAGTCCGGACTTCCAAGATTCCTACCCTGAGCTATACGCCTTGTTGCTAGAGGCTGCAGGGTCTACCGAAGCTGTGGAGACAATGATTTCGGACGCAATGGGAATCTCCGAGAACACAGGTATCGAATTCTGGTCAGCGGTGGCCAATGTGCTGGCGCTGGCCAAGTTTGGTCACTTTGACGATCTGCTGTCGAAGTCTGGCCGTGATTATTCCTATGTCTGCAAGACGGGGAAATTTGAGGTGTTGTCTAGTGACAGTACATATTTCTCCGACTGGCTTTCCCGTTCAGCCCCGTATGTGCAAGAAACTGCTGCACTGTCCTCCCAGGGGGGCGAAGTATTTAACTCTATCGGGGAATCCGATCTGCACATCGATCTTCGTGTTGTTGTTGAACCTATGTCCATTGAAGGATTGAGTTTTTTGACGGATAACTACGACTACCACCATGAGAGCTTAATGAGTGGTGAGATTGAGTGCGTATCGACTTGCATCAATTTGAATGATGCTACCTTAGCTGCAATCGAGGGATGGCAGCGATCCATTCCTATCATTGCAGCCATTGCTGCTGTTTCTAATGCGCGAAAGGGGTAAGGCATGACACCAGTAAAACAAGATCCTAACGCTATCGCTGTAGCAGCGCCAAAGCTGGCTTTAGTGTTTTCCGGCCTTGGGGATAACCTCACCTCAGTCGCTCGACACGATATAGCTGATGGGCGCTTGCAAGTCGGCACGGTCGTTGCGCCAGAGGATCTGCTGGAACTGGTTTTATCCGTTCTCGAGGGGCGAGGGGTAAAGCCAAAGAGTGAACTGCTCCCTGCGAATGTTCTGGTGAATTCAAATGATAAATTGGTTTGGTACCAACCATCACGGATTGCCCCGTTTTGGCATGTGACTAACGGGGAGCGATGCGGTTTCAAAATCAAGTGGCCAGCAATGGTGTTCGCCGTGAGTAAGCTGAGTAAGCAATTTCGCTGTGTCGCGCTTGGCAGTGATGAACGGCCAGATGCCAACTCACCGGTCTACAATCTGCCTATGCCTAACGCCTACCATGGTGGCGGGTTCTGCCTTGGCAACGCAACGCTACCTCGGGAAATCTCCATATCAACGATGGCCTATATAGAGTCATGCGTGTATGACGCCGTGAAAACCCACTCCAATAATTCTCAGGCCATAAAAGGTGGTGAAACGCCAACGAGCTACTGGAACCGCAAGGCCAAGGCCAGACCAAAGACCCCTCCATCAATCACCAAGCGCGACCTCACCAAGATCGGCTTATTGGGAAACTGGCTTGCATCTGCGTAATCCCTGCGACAATAACCAGCATCACGGCTAGTTGGAGATTTTCTATGAAGTGGACGACCCCTTTATCGTTTCTAACCAATCAGGTTTAGGTTCACCTGATTGGATGTGGCGGTACAGGTAGCTTTGTCATGGCAGAGCTATCGATGTTGCATGAACTACTCTTCCGAATTGGGCATCCTGGCCTGAAAGTCACCGCTTGGGATGGTTCGGTAGTTCGTGAGGCTAATCTAGGCCGCCAGCGGTTCCGAGTGTCTGACCTAGGGGTAAGCAAGGCAGAGGCATTAATCACCGCAGAGCGCCTATACAACGGCTTTGATTGGCAAGCTAGCGGGGATTTTGTACCTGAAACACACCACCGGTATAACGACCGCGATTTGCCTCGGATCTATATCACCGCTGTCGATAAACCGAGTCTGCGCGTTGCTTTTGGTCGCATGCTGGCAAAACGAAATGTCGATAATTGCGTATGGATTGATGCCGGTAATGATCATACGAATGGTCAGGTAGTTTTCGGGGCTAAAGACCTGCCCAATGCCTATGACTTGTTTGGTGCTCAGTATGCCGTGATGCCGGATGATGAAAGGAAAAGCTGCAGCAGTGAGGAGGCGTTAGCAAGGCAAGATTTTGGGGTGAACGCTACGGCAGCTCGTATTGTGGGCCAGTTGATGTGGAACATGCTGGCTAATAACATCATGTCGATCAGCCAATAACATCATGCCGATCACTTTTTTTCTGCCCGCGTTTATAGCGTCTTTCTTTT
>NZ_BAAGVN010000262.1:0-3807 GCF_054780855.1 Pseudaeromonas pectinilytica | reverse complement strand
TGTCACATAATCGAACGTATATGTGACAGGATCAAAATGCTGATTGGCTACATGCGGGTATCGAAAGCGGATGGTTCCCAGGCCACCGACTTGCAACGCGATGCGCTGACCGCCGCTGGCGTCGACCCATATCAGCTCTACGAAGACCAAGCATCCGGAAAGCGTGAGGACCGGCCCGGATTGGCGAGCTGCCTGAAGGCATTACGGCAAGGCGATACGCTGGTCGTGTGGAAACTGGATCGACTCGGACGCGACCTACGTCATTTGATCAACACTGTGCACGACCTTACCGGGCGCGGCATCGGCCTCAAGGTGCTGACCGGTCACGGCGCGGCCATTGATACGACGACCGCTGCCGGGAAGATGGTCTTCGGCATCTTCGCTGCGCTGGCCGAGTTCGAGCGAGAGCTAATCGCTGAGCGCACCGTGGCGGGCTTGGCTTCGGCACGGGCACGCGGTCGAAAGGGTGGCCGGCCGTTCAAGATGACGCCCGCCAAGTTGCGCTTGGCAATGGCGGCAATGGGGCAACCAGAAACCAAGGTCGGCGATTTGTGTGTGGAACTCGGTATTACACGTCAGACCTTGTATCGATGTATTTCACCAAAAGGCGAGCTACGTCCCGATGGAGTCAAGCTTCTCAATCAGGATCGATGAGCGCGTTAGCATGCCCATTCAATTTATCTCAACGAAAGGAAAGCACCATGAAAGAAAAGAAAGTCAAATCAATGCCCATGAATACCGGAATTTCAGAGGCTGACCGGAAGAAAATTTCCGACGGATTGTCCGCGCTACTGGCCGACAGCTACACCCTGTACTTGATGACGCACAACTTCCATTGGAATGTGACCGGGCCGCAGTTCAACAGCCTGCACATGATGTTCATGGACCAATACACCGAACAGTGGAATGCGTTGGATGTGATCGCCGAGCGCATCCGTGCCTTGGGTTTCCCGGCGCCGGGCACCTACAAGGAATTCGTCAAGCTTGCCTCAATCCAGGAGGTCGAGGGTGTGCCCAAAGCCAACGAGATGATCGCCTATCTGGTCGCAGCGCAAGAAGCTACCGCCAGAACTGCCCGCAAACTCTTCCCGGTGGTGGATGAAGCCAACGACCAACCTACAGCGGATGTGCTGACCCAGCGCATCGATGTCCATGAAAAAACGGCTTGGATGTTGCGGAGCTTACTCGAAGAGTAAATCACCATTTCTGTTTACAACGTAAGCAAAGGAGTGACACATGGAAAACAAAGACGCAAGTTCTTCTGGAAAATGTCCGGTCATGCACGGAGGCGCTACATCGGCCAGCATGCAGACCATGGAATGGTGGCCCAAAGCCCTGAACCTGGACATCCTGCACCAGCACGACAGCAAGACCACCCCGCTGGGTACGGGCTTCAACTATCGCGAAGAACTCAAGAAGCTCGATGTTCAAGCGCTGAAAAATGACCTCAAAGCGCTGATGACCGACAGCCAGTCCTGGTGGCCAGCCGACTGGGGCCACTATGGCGGGCTGATGATTCGCATGGCTTGGCACTCAGCCGGCACCTACCGTATCGCTGACGGACGCGGCGGCGGTGGCACAGGCAACCAGCGATTCGCCCCGCTCAACTCGTGGCCGGACAATGCCAACCTCGACAAGGCGCGCCGCCTGCTCTGGCCGATCAAGAAAAAGTATGGCAACAAGCTCTCCTGGGCCGACCTGATCATTCTCGCTGGCAACATGGCCTACGAGTCGATGGGCCTGAAAACCTTTGGCTTCGCCTTCGGTCGCGAAGACATCTGGCACCCCGAGAAGGACACCTATTGGGGTTCTGAGAAGGAATGGCTTGCTCCCAGTGGTAGCGCTGGCAGCCGCTACTCCGGCGAACGCGACCTCGAAAACCCGCTGGCAGCCGTGATGATGGGTTTGATATACGTGAATCCGGAAGGTGTCGACGGCAAGCCCGATCCGCTCAAGACGGCCCACGACGTGCGTATTACCTTCGCGCGCATGGCGATGAACGACGAGGAAACCGTGGCGCTGACGGGCGGCGGTCACACCGTCGGCAAGACGCACGGCAATGGCAGCGCGGCAAATCTGGGGCCGGCTCCCGAAGGTGCCGAACTCGAAGAGCAGGGCCTCGGCTGGCAAAACCACACCACGCGCGGCATCGGCCGTGACACCGTAACAAGCGGCATCGAAGGCGCGTGGACCACGCATCCGATGAAATGGAACACCGGCAAAGGTGGCTACTTCGATTTGTTGCTTCGCTACGACTGGTGGCTACAGAAGTCGCCGGCCGGCGCGCACCAGTGGGAACCGGTCAACATCAAGGAAGAAGATATGCCGGTCGACGTCGAAGACCCGTCAATTCGCCATAAGCCGATCATGACCGACGCGGACATGGCGATGAAGTTCGATCCTGAATATCGCAAGATTGCCGAGCGTTTTCGCGATGATCCAGCGTATTTCGAGAAAGTCTTCGCCCGTGCCTGGTTCAAGCTGACCCACCGTGACATGGGGCCGAAGTCGCGTTACATCGGCCCGGACGTGCCGGCCGAAGACCTCGTCTGGCAAGACCCGGTGCCAGCCGGTCGCAAGGACTACGACGTTGCTGCCGTCAAGGGGAAAATTGTCGCCGCCGGTCTCACAATCTGTGAGATGGTCTCAACCGCCTGGGACAGCGCTCGCACCTTCCGTGGCTCGGACAAGCGCGGCGGAGCGAACGGCGCACGTATTCGCCTTGCTCCGCAGAAGGACTGGGAGGGTAATGAACCGGCACGACTCACGAAGGTACTGGCCATCTATGAAAAGATCGCCGCCGACACTGGCGCAAGTGTTGCCGATGTAATCGTACTCGCCGGCAACGTCGGCGTTGAGCAAGCAGCCAGAGCGGCTGGTGTTGAGGTATCGGTTCCGTTCGCCCCAGGCCGTGGGGATGCCAAGCAAGAACAAACCGACGTTGAGTCCTTCGAGGTGCTTGAACCCTTGGCCGATGGTTTCCGCAACTGGCTGAAGAAGGATTATGTGGTCAGTGCTGAGGAATTGCTGCTTGATCGTGCCCAACTGATGCGGTTGACCGCGTGCGAGATGACCGCCTTGGTAGGAGGCATGCGGGTGCTAGGCACCAACTTCGACGGCACTGCGCATGGCGTGTTCACAGACCGTGTTGGCACCCTGACGAATGATTTCTTCGTCAACCTGACCGACATGGCCTACAGCTGGAAACCGACGGGGCGTAACAGCTACGCCATCGTTGACCGCAAGACGGGAGTAACCAAGTGGACGGCGACCCGCGTTGATCTGGTGTTCGGTTCAAATTCAGTGTTGCGTGCCTATGCGGAGGTCTACGCGCAGGACGACAACAAGGCCAAGTTTGTACAGGATTTTGTTGCGGCCTGGACGAAAGTCATGAATGCGGATCGCTTTGATCTGCACTAGATTGGATAGCAGGACAGCCTGCTAAACATTCTCCGGAGAGACCGAAAAACAATTGCTTTTCGGTCTCTCTCTTCTTTTGTCAGCGGTACTTGGATCTGCAAATGCTGTACTGAAACGCGTAACTTTCTTAGCGTGCTTTATTTTCCGTTTTCTGAGACGACCCCTACAACCCCATAACTGGCGGAAATGGCGGCTTGGGCATCAAAACGCGCGAAACGGATCGGGCGATGGCGAGGTGAAAAACAGGCGGATTTCTGTCATAAACTTTCAGGCGGAAACGGAGGCAAAACGGGCAGACAGAGGGCGGTTTTCGGAGAGTAGCGCGACTGGCCAGCGCGAGGGCGCGATTTTCCCTGGTTAAGTCGGCTATTTAACATATTGCCTGTT
>NZ_BAAGVN010000261.1:0-3723 GCF_054780855.1 Pseudaeromonas pectinilytica | reverse complement strand
CTGGAACGTCCCGCTGGAGCCCATTGCAAAAAAAGTGGCGCAATACAACGAAGGCAAGTAGGTCGATTTAGCGGCGCTTACGAGCAAGCGAAGCTCGCGATGTTCTACTGTCGGCTCTGGCAGTCGTGATGCGGGTTGAATATCGGCAGCATGGGACTCGGTTTTCTCATTAGAGTCCTTATGTCTTACCAATTGATTCACCATGGTGCGGCCTCGGGCGTCACCGGCTCCTGTCATGAACTACGGCTGGGGCCTGCCGGTGGGGTGCAAGATAGTCTGCTGATCGATTGTGGCCAGTTTCAGGGCGAGGATGGCGCTACATCGTCGGCTATTGCGCTGGCGCGGGTGCGCGCTGTGCTGCTGACCCATGCCCATATCGATCATATCGGCCGTCTGCCGGAGCTGCTCAGCGCCGGATTGTCGGCTCCCATCTATTGCTCCGAGGCGACCGCCTTGTTGGCTCCGGTGATGCTGGCGGATGCGCTGCGACATTCGTCGGGCTGGCAGCACGCTACTATTTTGAAAAACGCAGCTATCGATCCTCTGCTGCAGAGGTTAGCGCATCTGCTGCGCCCGCTGCCCTTCGCCCAATGGCAACGACTGCCACTGCGCGACTCCTCGGCACTCTATATGCGTCTGCAACCGGCCGGGCATATTCTGGGCTCGGCGTATCTGGAGTTGCGGCTGCCAGATGACCAGGTGGTGGTGTTTTCCGGTGATCTGGGCTCGGGGCGTTCGGCTCTATTGGCAGCCCCGCAATCGCCGGAGCGCGCCGATCTACTGGTGCTGGAGAGCACCTATGGCGACCGTCTGCATGCCCAAGGAGAACCCCGTCATCGGCAGCTCAAAGCCATAGTCGAACGCTCGCTGCGGGACGGTGGTGCCATCTTGATACCTGCTTTCAGTATTGGCCGGACTCAGGAACTACTCTGCGATTTGGAGCAGATCCTGAGCGAGGTGCGCAGCCGCGAAGAACAGTGGTGCTGGCGGGATCTGCCGGTGGTGATCGATTCGCCGCTGGGGGCAGATGTGACACGCTTGTATCGTCGCTTCCGGCGCGTGTGGCGCAAGGAGGCTCAGGCGCGGTTGCAGGCAGGCCGACATCCGCTGGATTTCTCCCAATGCGTGACCATCGCCGATCATGGGGCCCATGAAACTCTGGTGCATCGGCTGCAGCAGAGCGGGGAGCCTGCCATCATAGTGGCAGGTGGCGGCATGTGTCAGGGTGGGCGTATCGTCAACTATCTCAAGGCACTGTTACCCGATGCGCGGACCGATGTGTTGCTGGCTGGATTTCAGGCGCGCGGCACGCCGGGGCGATTGCTGCAATCGGGCTGTTCATCGCTGTGGCTGGAGGGTGTCGAGGTCGCGGTGCAGGCGCAGATCCATAGCCTGAGTGGTTATTCTGCCCATGCCGATCAGCAGGAGTTACTGGCTTTTGTCCGAGGCATGGCATCACGGCCCCAGTCTATCCGGCTGGTGCATGGCGAGCCCGAGGCCCAGCGGGCATTGGCGGCCCAGCTCCGACAACTCGGTGCCGGGATCGCCGTCAGCTGTGCCTGCGATGAGCGGTAGTTATTGCCTCTAGTTTTGACTTTCACGCCGCCAGCTATATGGCCGGGGATGGTGTTCTTCTTCTTTCACGGGCGAGTTGCCGTTACACTGAGGGCCGTTCGAATGACTCCTGTGCTGGATGCCAGTTCCAAGGTGCGGAGTCAAAACCTCGACCTATAAAAAGAAAGGAGCATGGGGTGAAAATAGCCATCGCCGGTACCGGCTACGTGGGGTTATCAAATGCCATTTTGTTGGCCCAGCATCATCAGGTGGTGGCGCTGGATCTGATCCCGGAGAAAGTGGCGCTGATCAATAACCGCCAGTCGCCGATTGCCGATGCGGAGATTGAGCGTTATTTGCGTGAGCAGCCATTGCAACTGCAAGCCACGACGGATAAAACCCTGGCTTATCAAGGGGCGGATTTTGTCATCATTGCCACCCCCACCGATTATGATCCGCTGACCAACTACTTTAATACCGCTTCGGTGGAGGCGGTAATCGCCGATGTCTTGGCCATCAATCCAGCCGCTGTGATGGTGATTAAATCCACGGTCCCTGTGGGTTTCACCCGCCGGATGCGCGAGCAGTTTTCTTGCCCCAATATTATGTTTTCGCCAGAGTTTTTGCGCGAAGGCCGCGCCTTATATGACAACCTGCACCCGTCGCGAATTGTGGTGGGTGAGCGTTCGGAACGCGCCCGGCAGTTTGCCCATCTGCTGGCGGAAGGGGCAATCAAACAGGATATTCCGCTGCTATTTACCGGCAGTACCGAGGCGGAAGCCATCAAACTGTTTGCCAATACCTATCTGGCGATGCGGGTGGCCTATTTCAACGAACTGGATAGCTATGCCGAAACCCATGGTCTGGATCCGCGGCAGATCATCGAGGGCGTGGGGCTGGATCCGCGCATCGGTAGTCACTATAACAACCCCTCGTTTGGCTATGGCGGCTACTGCCTGCCCAAGGATACCAAGCAGTTACTGGCCAATTACCATCAGGTGCCCAATACCCTGATCCGGGCGATTGTCGATTCCAACACCACGCGCAAAGACTTTATTGCCGACTCCATTATCCGTCGCCAGCCTAAGGTGGTGGGGGTGTATCGCTTGATCATGAAGAGTGGCTCGGACAATTTCCGCGCCTCGTCAATCCAGGGGGTGATGAAGCGCATCAAGGCCAAGGGGATCGAAGTGGTGGTGTATGAACCGGCTTTGACGGAGAGCCATTTTTTCAATTCGCGAGTGATTCGGGATCTGGCCGAGTTCAAGCGCATCAGCGATGTGATTGTCTCGAACCGTATGGCGCCGGAGCTGGCCGATGTCGGTGACAAACTCTATACCCGCGACCTGTTTGGTAGTGATTGAGTGATCGACCCGCATGCTCAGGTGACGGGGTTTCTATTTTTTCGCGCCGACCCGTAAAGTAAGCGCCCATTGACGATAGCTTCGGAGTCTTGATGACGGATGTTCACACGCAAGGACGCAGCATAAGCCAGCCACTGTTTTTTGGCGTCGCGACACTGTATTGGTTATTGGGCATGCACTTTTTTATGCATAACCCCGGCGGTTCCAGCTTCTATCTGCCGTTCAATATGGTGGGTTGGGCTTTTGTCTCGCTGTTGATTGGCATCGGCTTCTGGCAAGTGGCGGGCTCGCAACGACTCTATGTTTCCAGCTTGCAGGCTGGTCTCTGGGGTGGTTTTGCGCTGCTGTTAATCCCGCTATTTGCCCACACCGAACTGCCTATCGAAGCCGGTGTTCCTAAGATGCTGGGGATTGCTGCCGGTCTGCTGCTGTTATTTGCCTTGAGCCAACTCCGACTGGCTCGGGAGCAGCGGCTGTTGCTGCTCTATCTGCTGCTGGGTGCGGTGGCCATCGAAGCCAGTTTGGGACTGGTGCAATACTTTTTGCTCACTCCCGGTAACTGGATTGGTTACAACACACTGATTAACAGGCCTTATGGAATTTTTCAAAAAGATAGTGTGTTGTCCAGCTTCCTGGCGCTCGGGATATCCGTTGCTCTGTATCTGCAATTTTATTCCGTCAGAAAGCCGAACTCCTGGCAAAACATATTCGCAGGGTTGGTGCCTTAACCATCCCCTCGTATGAGCGAGGCGTGGCGCGGCTTCTGAGGTATGATCGCCATCCTTGACCAGCTAATACCCGACAG
>NZ_BAAGVN010000260.1:0-3693 GCF_054780855.1 Pseudaeromonas pectinilytica | reverse complement strand
GTTGGTATCCATAGCGGGCACCTCAGTCCAGCGAACTTACTGCAAGTATAGATTGCCCCCAACACGTAAAGGGAACAGCGCCGCGGAACGAGGTTTTTAACTCCTGCTGCGTCATCTCCAGAAACGAGACCAGCTGGCTCAGCTCGGCGGTCCGCTGGGCAACCTTCTGTTCGAGGGTGATATTGGCTTCCCGCAACGCCTCATTTTGTTCGGCAGTTAGCTGTTGCAAGCGGGCATTTTCTCGTTTCAGTTTTTGCTGTTCCAGAGCCTGAGTCACAATCAGCAGCAACTCATCATCGTGCCAGGGCTTGGCAATATAGCGGTAGATCTCACCCTGATTGATCGCCGCTACGGTTTGGGTCATATCGGCGTGCCCGGTCAACAGCAGACGCATGGTATCCGGCCACTGCTGGCGGATCTTGGCCAGCAATTCGGCACCATCCATATGTGGCATGCGCATGTCGGAGATCACCAGATCCACCGGCTCCCGCGCCATCAATGCCAGTGCTTCTGTACCGCTGGCAGCCATCAGCAACCGATAGTTGTGGGCATGCAGCAGCCGCATCAACGATTTGAGGACATTGACCTCATCATCCACCAACAGTAGCGTGGCGCTCTGGTTCATAGCGTCTAGTTCCCCTCTATTGCCGAGATCGGCTCAAAACAGACTCGGCCTCAACACACTTATTTCATCATATTTATCAAATGCATCATTGATTGCGACCTTGAGCTCACCCTCTTCCCACGGCTTACTGATAAAGCGGAAAATTTCGCCAGCGTTGACGGCCGATGACAGCGCCTCCAGGTCGGCATACCCGCTAAGCATCACCCGCACCGTATGGGGATAACGCGCCTTGATCTGCCGCAATAACTCGAGACCGGTGACACCCGGCATCCGGTTATCACTGACAATCACGCCGATCTGATAATGGGCCATGCAATCCAGTGCCGCCTCGGCCGTGGCCGCCGTCATGATCTGATAGCCGCTGGAACGCAAGGTGCGTCGTAACGCACTCAGGATCGAGGGCTCATCATCGACCAGTAACAGGATGCGCGACGGCGCACCTTCTTGGGTCGTCGATTGGTCGTGAGTCGAGGAGATCTGCGCCACCAGCGCCGGAAGTTGGCTAGCCGACGTCGGCCGCCCGCGCAGGAATCCCTGCATCTCATCGCAGTGCAACAGGCGCAAGTAGGCGTATTGCTCCTGAGTTTCCACCCCTTCGGCAATCACGATCAATCCCATGGCGTGACCGAGGGCAATGATGGCGCGCACAATCACCGCATCGCTGTTGGAGTCCAGCAGATCGAACACAAAGGATTGATCGATCTTCAACTTGTCGAGCGGGAACAGCTTCAGATAACTCAGGCTGGAATAGCCGGTACCAAAATCATCCACCGACAGCGTGACCCCCAATTGTTTCAAACGGTTAAGCGTCGAGATGGCCTGATTGACATCAGCCATGATGCAACCTTCAGTGACTTCCAGCTCCAGACGCTCCGCAGGCAGACCACTGCTCGCCAAACATGCTGCAACCTGTTCTACCAGCAAGCCATGTTGAAAATGCACCGCGGAAAGATTGACCGCCATATTCAACTCCAACCCCTCAGCCAACCAGGCTGCGGCCTGCTGGCAGGCTGTCTTCAGCACCCAGTCACTGATGGCAACAATCAGCCCCCCCTCCTCCGCCAGAGGAATAAACTCTTTGGGTGGAATGATGCGCTCGGCCGTGCGCCAGCGAATCAAGGCTTCGACCCCGGTCACCTTGCCGGTTCGCATGTTCAATTGGGGCTGATACTCCAAAAACAGCTCATCATGGTCCAATGCATGCCGTAGCCCCTGCAAGAGGTCGGTTTGCTGCCGCAACCAGAGCGCCTGCTCCGAGCTAAAACGCTGAATCAAGGTGTTGGGATGGGTGCGACACCAATCAACAGCGGTATCGGCATTGCTCATCAGCTCCAGTGCGGTTCGCCCCTGCTCCGGAAAATCACTGAGCCCCACCACGGGCGGGCAGATAATGTCGTGATTGTCGTACTGCAACGGTAAGGACAATTGATCGACAATCTGTTGGACCAGCTCCAGCGCCGGCTCCAAGCTCTCGAGTCGCGGTAAAATCACCGCATAATGATTGGCCGCCAGCCGTGAAGCCAGACCCCGATCACCAACCAGGGCCTGGAGCCGTTGCAGTTGGGACATCAGCAACCAATCCCCAACCGCATAGCCAAATTTTTCATTCAGCGAGCGAAAACGGCGCAGATCGACATGCAGTACCGCCACGAGTTGTCGCGAGCGTTCCGCCTGCCGAATATCTTGCGTCAACCGTTCTTCCACCAGGATCCGGTTCAACTCGGAGAGCGAACCAGTACGCGACAGATGAAGAACACACTCCTCCAACTGACGGGAGGTCCGCAGATCCGTCACTATGCCGGTGTAGAAGCCGGTCAATGTCCCGGGATCTTCCTGTTCCGAGCCCGGGATGTATTGCAGCGTCAACCAGAAGGGAAAACTCTCGCCCAGCTTGTTCCGTCCATTCAGTTCCCCATCCCACCCCTGCCATTGCCGGATGCGCAGACGAAACTCCTCGTAAGAGTCACCTTGCATGAAGAGGGGTAATAACAAGGAGGAGGGGCGGCCAATCAGCTCCTGCGAGGTGTAACCGCACAGCGCGCAAAAGGCCGGGTTGACCCAGCGCAGCACTCCTAGGGCATCGCAAATAAACATGCCTTGTGCCGCAGCATTGGCCAATTTACACAGCAAGGTCAGCCGTGAATCGGCAGACAACTCGAGGGCGAGATCGTGACCGCCCGCATCAGTGTCGGCCTCTATTGGCAATAACCGCTCCAGTGCCGGTTGACCGAGCGATCCGCTCGCCGCCAGAGCCCAGAGTTGCGCACTGGCCTGCAAATGAACCCAATGCATGATCTGCTCACAAAAAGCAGTACCACTCAGCGTGGCCGAGATCCGGGCATCGACCAGCGACAGTTCATCGGCTGCCACCTCATCGCCGTCAGCACTCAGCAGAAGAACCGGAGTGGAGTCGGGACGCAGCTCGGCTCGACTGGCCCGCAACCAGGCAATCCGCCGAGTCAAAGCCTGGCGATCCAGCAAATAGAGCACCACACTTGCCATCTCGCTCCCATCCGGTTCATCCATCACCAGATGAAAGGCCCCCCCCAGGATGCCGGGCAGCCAGGAGATCAGGCTGGGGTCTAATCATCCCGGACACCGTTTTAGGTGGTAAAGTCGCCACCGTAACCCGAGGTGTTCAATGACCAGACAACGTCGTTCATTTACTGCTGAGTTCAAACTCGAAGCTGCCTGCTTGGTGCTCGACCATGGCTATTCCGTCCCTGATGCTTGCCGTTCGCTCGGTGTCGGTGAAACCGCACTTCGGCGATGGGTTCAACTGCTGCAATCTGAAAGAACGGGTTGCACACCGACCAGCAAGGCTCTGACGCCTGAGCAGCAAAAAATCCAGGAGCTGGAGGCGCGGATCAACCGACTTGAACGCGAAAAGGCGATCCTAAAAAAGGCTACAGCTCTCTTGATGGCAGACGAATTCGAACGTTCGCGCTGATCGAGCGATTAAGAGAGCATGAGTCTACCGAACTGATCGGCGTTGTTGCTCAAATCAGGGAACTATCCCGCAGTTTGGTGATCTGATCTCTTAGGTTCACCACCGGGAGCGCCAGATG
>NZ_BAAGVN010000259.1:0-3627 GCF_054780855.1 Pseudaeromonas pectinilytica | reverse complement strand
TATGTTGGGAGTCACATAGAAGATCAGATCCTGGAAAACGGGAAAGGTTCCGTTCAGGACGCTACTTGTGTATAAGAGTCAGGAACTGAACAGCCGACGTTTTGCAATATACTATTCAAATTATTAGTGAAACTTTCAGCAGTTAAGCAACACACTTCATTATTAATTTTATAAATGGCGATGCGTTTTTTGAAAGGATGATCGCTGTTCAACTTACTACGTAACCCATAAGTTAAATTATCCCGTAGATAAAGAAGATCTTTCAGTGCATTCGCCACCTGCTTGCCACTCACCATCTCATCTAAGCCAATATCTTGTCCGTCCAGTACGAACTTGTGGAATTGAGTTTTATATGACGCTCGACGTTTAAAAAGCCTGATAAAGTAGGTACTGGCGCCAGCAATTGGTGAGTCCATTTGCATCAAATCATCTGTCTCAAGTTCCATAACAGGAGTGATATTCCATCCTGTCTTTAGTAAAACTCTAGCAAGAGTTAGGCAAAGCGTCTGCAGTTGAGTTAGCACACTTTTTTTGAGACAAACATCAATATAAAACGCTAATTCATGAACTTGCTCGACCGAATATGCTTTTTTCTGGTTATCTTCTTTCTTATGCTTGTCACGCCGCGTTGTTGAGATAGGATAAGCCTTGATAACGGCTAATCCTTTTTTAAGGAGCATCCAGTCAATTGCTATTTGCAACATTTGCGCGCTGGAAACTTCAAGTTTGTTCGAATTAGTCAAATCACGTATTTTCTTGCGGATTCTTTTAAGAATAGAATGATGATTTTCATTCAATGCTGCCAGCCCGTGGATCGACAACTGTTTTATTTCACTTTCGTTTAGCTCGTCTTTAATGTAATTGAATGCAGATATAAAACTTCGGAAGTAACCTCTTATGGAAATATTTTGCACCTGGTCGAGTTTAATGTTCACAGTACTTATGGCATGAATTTCTCTGAGGTCATTAGCCAACTGTGGAAAAGAAAAACATATACTTTCAATACTCATAAACTGATGTTTACCAACTCGACCTGTATGATCAAACACCAAAAATTCTGGGAGCATCATTTTTACGATATTTTCATTTTTTGTAACATACTTAAGTACATCAATGAGAGCTGTAACGGCTTTAAAATTACGGTCACGAGTCCCCGCATTTTGGAATGTCGATTTTTTTTGTTTCTTTTGTTCTGATGCTTGATCCCGAAAGGACATTATCTTACGCATTAGTACGCTGTCGTTTACAAATGCTGAAACACCATGCTGTTTAATTTCATTAATCTGTGACTGGCTTAATCCACATTTAAGATCAACTAAGAAACTTGATAACTTTCGCAACTCTTGTATCTTAGTTGGTACATTATCACGGTCATTATCTGGTTTTTTAATACATAATGAATCTAGATAACTTATGACTTCTACCTCAAGAGTAGGAGAGAGCACTGCTACACCAGTAATATCAACATCCCAACCTGATTTGTTAATAATAAGTGTTTTTTCTTTATTGGATGTAAAATTGTTAATGCCAAAGACATCTGGCAAGGCTTCACGGATTAACACTCCAAAACTTAAGCGCTCGTGATTATCCACAATTGACAGGCAAGCCTCATTGAACAACTCAGCATGCCCAACAACCCCTTTAAGGCCATGTTTAAGCAGAAGCTCTCTTAGGCGGTCCGATGTTGCGAGTTTTTCAATGCATCTCGATACACGGCTAGCAATAGAGCGACTAGCATCTAGGCTTGGATGTTTTTTTGCAATACTTTGCAATACACTATGGCACTCAAGTGCAAACTCTGGCGATACGCTATACAAGCCATAAAGGTTAGCCATGAGATTACCCGCTTGAAAAGTAATCGGACCTACAAGTCGCGAGTCCATGAAGTGAAAACTTATTATCTTTGCGAGATGCAGAGTCACTGTCACACCACAACGTGGATCATTAATCAAAATACATTCTGCATTTGCCCAAAATAATTTATCAGCAAAAGCATCGAGACCTTTTATTTGTAGAGTTTTAGCATTTTCACCAAGCCCAGCAAGCAAAATAGGAAGGGCGCGAACGACAAAGCTCAACTTTGCATTTAAAGTAGCAGATCCTCTTGGAAACCAACTAATATCTTTTAAATAAAAATGTCGTTGAATAGCAACAATATCAAGTGCAAGTTTTTCTGAAAATTGATGGATAGAATGCAGAAGAGAGTTGTGCTTATACGGACTCGGCATCTGCTGACTCAGCATTTCACGTAGGATCCAATTAATAGCAACCCTAGTATGTTTAGACGGAAGAACTGCTATTTCTTGCGCAAGATTTATACGTTTAATCAGACCAGGTAAACCTTTGTTTTTCAGGCAATCGTATATATCTGATGACGCAGATAATTGTTCTATAGCACTTACGGCACATACAGCATGTGCTTTTGTAGTCCGAGTACTTGAAACGTTACTGAATACATTGCTTAGAATTTTGTGACACTCCGTGACCAAATCGCCTGAAATATGATACAACCGGAACAAGCTTATATGTTTCTCGCCAATATTAATTTTTGATGGCGCCAAGGTTTCCGGCTTCTGCGTAAGTAATTTAATAGCGCTTTCGAAGTGAAACGCTAGCTTGTGCCCATTATGAAACTTAGTAGCCATAACTTCTTCAGCTTTGAGCCAAAATGTTAGATCATTGAATGCTAACAATCCATCTTCAACTAGATGAATTGCATCAGTGCCTAGATTCTCTAGGAGCACGGGCAGGGCATCAGAGATAGCTTTCTTTCGAGCATTCCAATTACTAACCGATAGTTCATTATTGCAGTCACATTGACTCAATCGCACTGATATTGTTTTTAAGTCTTTGTATAATTGAGCGCATGTTATTTTAAGTTCTTGAACGGCTGTTTTTTCATGAAACATTTCCGGCTCCTTCTTTAGTTAATAACTCTTTAGTTGAGCCGTAAACAGTTTCAACCCATTCCAACATGGTTTTCTCAAAACCTTCATTATTTACAAAGTTTATATATTGCTTCGTGGTTTCGAAGTCGGAATGCCCTAATAATGACATCAACTTATATTTTATATAACTTTCGCTCTTACCGGCTTGGATCAAAAATGCAGCAAGATTAGTTGCGAAGGTGCTCCGCAGGTCGTGAAATGAGCGGCATAAACGACCTAAGCCTTTTGCCTCCATTTCTTTTCTAACCAACTCGACAATATTGCTAGGACTTCCATCGCTCATGCGATGCCCTCTGTTATTTATAAACAGTGGAATGACCTCATCAACACCATTTTCAGCCTGAAATTTATTAAGTCGCCGTGCATACTGTTTTGTGTTGATATAATCCCACATTTCATGCATGAGTTGTTTTGTAACGAAGACTGTTCGCTCTTTGCCAAGCTTACCTTTAAAAGACAAGTACCAGCCGGGTTGGTTGCTATCTACCGGATTCCTAACAAAATCTCGATTCAACATTAAGCACTCGAATTCACGCAGGCCAACCATGTAACCTAATTTTGCCCACAATCGGTATGTGTCATTTTTACGGAGCACATCCAGGGCTGACGCATCAGTGTTTATACTTTGAACAACCCCATACATTCGAACAAATATTGTTCATTCAGACAGCAGAGCCTG
>NZ_BAAGVN010000258.1:0-3607 GCF_054780855.1 Pseudaeromonas pectinilytica | reverse complement strand
CTATGTTGGGAGTCACATAGAAGATCAGATCCTGGAAAACGGGAAAGGTTCCGTTCAGGACGCTACTTGTGTATAAGAGTCAGACACCACACTACAGCAGTTTCAACAAATTGATTGGTCGTTGTTATCCAATAGCATGCGCAATACATCGGTGTGGCGGTGGTTACTCAGACCAAACTCCATATCCCTAGACGCCCAATGGCTCACGCAACTACAGAGTTGGTTACGCGAATGCTCCGGATTAGTGAGCTCTATTCTTTCAGAGCTACCGAGTGAAGAGAATAGATCTGCGTCTGGATCGAATACCGGACTCAGTGAGGAATTATGGACAGAAATTATTCAGCTGCTGACGGCATTACATCAGGATATCAACCTATGTCTGGCATGCATCGGGGATATGCAGATCCAGCATGATTATCGATTGATATCCTTGTTGCATGAGTTATCACCCGTTCTACAACGCATCATCCGTTTTTTTGATACCGAGCTCTATCCGGATAATAAGAATATCTGGCAACTCGTCCATCACTTCTATTTGCAACAGATCGAAGTCGTCGAACTGCCGCTGAATAATCCGGCACATCAATTAAACGTCGAGAATCGCTCGCGCCTGAAAAATTTAAATCTGTCATCGCGCGATCTCTATCATGGCCAGCAAGGGGGCGAGTTTGAATCCTTTGTCAGCACCTTGCAGGACATCACAGCCCAATTAGCCGCCACCGAAGCACTCTCCAGCTTGCAGCAGTTGGTGCTGTCGCTGTTGACCGTGGAGCCAGACGTGGTGGCGACGCTACAGCAACTGCAGGGCTGGCAGCAGACGGTGATGAGCTGGCAACGTCATCGCCTCCTGGGGTTATGCCTGAACTGGGGGCTGCGGCATCATCCCGTTACCTCGACCGCCATGGAGTTGCTGCCTGCGGTCACTTGCCTACTGGATCACTATCTCGCCAAGTTTCATCCCTGGCGTCTCTACCGCAGCCGTAACATCCAGGAGCTCAATCACAACTTCGGTCTTAAAGGTTTTCTACTGACCTCGCACTCGGTCAGCCGTCAACAGCTGTGGCCCGAGGTGCAGGAGTGGTTGCAGCAGCAGCTCACCAGCCCGGATCTGTTATGAGCCCAGTCATCGCCGACCCGTTCGGCGATGCCTGCTCTGGACCATACCAAGATACCGCTACCACTCGAATGCCACAGGCTTGCGACGAAAACCGATGTGGTAGGCCACCTGCTGCGCCACCACCGTATGTTCCCCCTGACGGATCACCCGGAAGCTGACATCTTTGCCGAGCAAGACGCCCCGCGGCACGCCTTGCAAATAGTGGTTCAGCTTCTCGATCTGCTGTTGCATCCGCTCTTCATCTTCTTGCCCGTTGTCCTGAAAGCGTCCGACCACAATGCGCTCGATGTACTGCACCTCGCTCAGATCCAGAGCCGGCTGATTGTTCTTGCCAAGACCCATAGTATTGCTCCTCTCAAAAAAACGCCGCACCCGGTGCGGCGTTGTTGACGCCTATCAGGCACTGGCTTTTTTCTGCTCCAGTACCTTTCTGGATTCACTCACATCGGTGCGTGCAGCGTTGACCGCGATGTTGGCTTTTTCCACCCGATCCTTGGCGGTATCGACGGCGGCTTGGGCGGCATCCTTATCCTGCTGAGTGCTGGAGCTAAGCTGAGCCGTGCTCGCCTGGGTATTCAGCTTGTTTTGCAGATCACTTTTCGCGGCCGACAGTTCCATTTCTGCGTCACTGAGCGCCCGGGTCTTGGTATCAAAGTCGGTAGCGGCGGTCTGCACATCTGGAGAGGCGGCCACACGCTTACGCTCTTGGGACTCGACCTGCTTGGGTGCCACATTGCTGGCGATAATATCCAGCACCCGGGACAAGCCTTCCGGCATACCGGCATCCGCCGCGTGAACTTCGACATGGTACTTGGCCGAATTATCGCTCTTGCGGCTGTTCTCCTTGTGGGAGGCCACGCTGCCGGACATCTCCACCGAGGCCTTGAAGCAACCCCAGCCGACACTGGACGAAGCCTTGCCGGCGAAGGACTTGTCTTCGGTCTCCGTGGACGACTCGGAGGAGCGAACCTCCATATCGAAGGTGATATCGACCTGATCCACCATCAAGGACGGTACATTGACGATGGCCAGCACCGGCACTTCCAGCGCCACCTTCTGCTGATCCATGATGTCGTTGCCCATCGCATCCTTACCCGTCACCACATAGCGGTTAAAGGAAAAGTCGGCATGCCGGGTCTTGTCGCCATCAAAACCGACATCCCGGATGAACTCGTAGGTCGAGCGAGCCAGCAGAACCTGGGCGTCGCACGCCGCCTTCAACGGTGTACCGATCAAATCTTGCATCGGCAAACCGGAGAATTGATTACGCATACTTTCAAGAGCCATTGTGATCTCCTTGCTGAATATTCAGCAATTTCAGAGTGGAGCCAATTCTTGCACCACCATCCTGATGATGAGTGCAAGTTCATCACTGACATACAACCTCTCGGCACAACCCTGACCACAGCCGATGCATCTTCAGTGTGTTATCGAATTTATTTAAATATCGAACCACAAATAAGCCGGAACTATTGCCGCTGAAATTTAATAGCATAAAAAAAGATGGCCTATGGCCATCTTAAATATAAGGATGAAGATGTATTCCAATGATAGAATTCAACGCCACTGAATAACAATTCCGCATAGCCGCAGCATCACGACCACCACGGGAATCCCTCAGATCCAGGAAATCAGCAGTGTCAGATTATGGCTCGCGCTGTGCCGAAAATGACGGATCAACGGTCTGGCCTGATGTTGGTGTTGGTGTTGGTGTTGGTGTTGGTGTTGGTGCCGTATCGTCGACCCGGATCGGGTGGATCGTGGAGTTGAATTTATCGATCACCCGCATCACAGCTTCCGGGGAGTCCTGAGACTTAAATTTTACTTTAAAATCAATAATATCTTTCGGTCGCTGCTGATCGCTGGCCGTGCTTTGACCAATGGTGACCATGAAGCGTGGCAGATTGGGTGCACCATTTAATTCCCCGGCAACCCGTTCGGCGGCGTTGGCGAGTGCCTGCTGCTCCTCGACCGGACTGATACCCGTCACCTTGACCGAGAAATCCACATCCATTTCGTCCAGATAGAGCCCCTTGCCATCCGAAATCGCCACCCAGGGCATGGTGATGACATGTTGATCATCCAGTCGAATATCAATTTCCTTGGCCTTGAAACTGCCGTCATCCAGCTGAACAAAATATTGGCTGATCATATTTTGATAATGACTGAGTGCCATATCGCTCGCACAATTGGCCACGTAATTCAGTCCGCGAATCAATCCATCCAGATATTCTGGGGTTAAGTGTACAAACTCCTTCTTTTTGGAAAACATAGCCACCTCCGGCTGTGAATAATCAGCCGACAATAGGCAGCGAGCGGCTGAATTTCGAGAGGGAAATAACTCACAGGGATCGGAAATATATCCAGAAAATAATTTTTAATTCACGAACGACGCAGCCCACGACAAAAAACGGCGCTGTTCCCTTTACGTGTTGTTGACTATTTTCACCCCACCCGATAACCAGGATTTTGCACTGTTGGGCTCTTGGT
>NZ_BAAGVN010000257.1:0-3520 GCF_054780855.1 Pseudaeromonas pectinilytica | reverse complement strand
TGTTATTGAGTGATCGGCATGGATGTTATTACGTGATCGGCATGAATGTTATTGAGCGATCGCCATGCGTGGGAATATGCAAATATCTTGAATACTGGCAATTCGACGATACGACGTCGATTGCGATGAACTATTAGTAGAGATAAGAATTTTACCGGCATGTACAACTTGTGCAAAAACATCGGAATAGCGTGAATTTATGGCGTCAGAAATACGCTCTGCCGTTCTAAAATCAGGCTCTTTTAATAAAAGAGAAAAATTCCCCTGAGAGTCGATCACCTGGTCTTTGGTTGCTCGCTCTATAATAGCACCGGCAGGAATACTCCCCACTGTCGGATGATTCTTCTGGACACTATTACCGTTAGCCTGATAGGCATAGCCACCAACAGAGAGTTCTCCCTGGGCCAGAGCGATGACCTCGCCATTAGCCGCTTTTAATGGTGTCAGTAATAATGTTCCGCCAGCAATGCTCCGTGCATCACCAATGGAGGATACCGTCACATCGAGTTTAGAGCCATTTTCACTGAATGGAGGTAAGGTTGCTGTGACCATAGCAACGGAAACATTCCTGGAGCTGATATCTTTTGCATCGACAAATACACCAAACTTTTGGAGTGTATTAGCAACTGATTGCATCGTTGCACGACTACGCTGAGTGTCACCGGTGCCATTTAGTCCAATGACAATTCCATACCCAACGAGTGAATTATCTCTGGCCCCATCCAAACGGGTGAGCTCACTAATCCGGACGGATGCCGATGCACTCCACGTGATACAGAGCATCATGGTGAATAATATTCTCATGGAAACACGTGTTGTCATATTTAGAGTCCAATCAGGGATAACAGACGGCTGAAAATATTAGGCTGCTGACCATCAGAAACAACACCTTTACCATTCAATTCAATTTTTGCTTCACTGATCCGCGAAGACAAAATTGTATTGTCAGCCTTGATATCGATGGAGCGAATATATCCTTCTACATTGATTTCCTGCTCTTCACCATTGACGACTAGAGACTGGTGCCCCTGAACCTTGAGTAATCCTTGCGGGTCAATGTTTACAACATGAACCGCTATCTGCCCTTTAAAATGCCCTTCCCGACTGGTTGCCGCTTTATCATCATTACCACTACGATATCCAACGCCAACCTTGTTATTAATCACATTATCATTTGAACTTGCGTTAACATTAAAATTAGAGTCACTATCTGTGCCCGCTTGACTCGTCGCCTGCGTGCTTTCCACAATAATGACGGTTACCGTATCACCAATTTGGTGAGCTCGATTATCAGCAACCAATGAGGGAACTTGGTTGTTATTAAAAAAGCTCTCAGAGTGCACTGGGAATGACAAACAACATATCATTGCTAGCAACACTGCATTATGGCTGGAATAATTCACCGGAGGCTCCTGGTAAAATTTTTACGTGTAAAGGCTTATCACTTTGTGGAATTGAAACTGCAATTACATCATCAGGCTCACCGGCCTCTAATGTCTTTGCCATGACTTGAATTTCTATTCCATTATCTGTGTATTTCACAGGTATCGAACGACCTTTCTCGATCCAGTCGCTGGATGCTATATTTTTGTCGCTTATAACGGTGCCAACATCGATATCATATCTAGCCTTGAAGTCCGACAATGAGATATCGAAATTCATAGGAGCAGCTTCGTTAGGTTTCAGCAAACGGAATTCTATAGAACAGTCATCCTCTTGAAGAATTGATCCCGACAAAATCTCTTTTCTAGCAACCAATGTCCGCTTTATGGTAATGGGTCTAAACCATCTTCTGACGTGAGCAAGTGTTCCATCGGTATACTCAACATTGATGCTAAGCTCCTGTTTGCTGGCGACTTGATTACGATAGAACCGTTCTATTTCAATTGAAGAAATTGCTTTAGCCATCATCAAATCATGATCGCAGATCAGTTGGCCCTTATAACTCGTATGTTCATCTGAGTTAGCATTGAGCATCTCGCGCAATCTTAATTTGAGATCCGCACAACGCAAATAGCGATCTTGAGGTGCCTTCATGGAGGACGAAGCTTGCTTTCCCACCCAATTCACGGAAAATTCAGGCGCATTAACGCTACGTTTTAACCATGTCGTAACTTTATTTCTATCTAATTTTTCTGCTTCAAACAGATCAGGATCGTAAGCAAGCGCTTTAATACGCGTGATCAGTGAATAAGGGCGTCCACTGACAATCAAAACATCAGAAACTGTCTGTGGTGATGCCATCCATCCCGAACGAAAAGTTAAGTTGACCTCTCCACCACATATCGCGGATTGGGAAACAAAACACATGAGCATCAGCACACAGATACGCATTAGCTTCGGATCAGGTTATTGGTAGTTTCCATCAACTGATCGGAAGTCTGGATCACCCGAGCATTCAACTGATAAGCCCGTTGTGCCAAGACCAGACTCACCATTTCAGAGATCATCGAGACATTCGATGCTTCTACATACCCTTGCTGGATAATTCCCATCCCATCTTGGCCTGGTTTCGCATAACCAGCAGTCCCGGTCTCTTTGTTAGCAACAAAGAGTCCTCCGCCAATATCACTTAGGGCAGATGCAGAGTTAAAATCAGCAAGTTCAATTTCACCTAAAACTACAGGCTCACTTTCCCCCGGCAGTGTCACGCTAATTTCACCGCTCTTGGAAATAGCAATATCAGTTGCCTCTGCAGGGATCGAGATGTTGGCCGTTAGCTTGTAGCCACTTTGGGTTTCAAGCTGACCCTGGTTATCAACCTGTAAGCGACCGACACGGGTATAGGCTTGCCGACCATCCTCCAAGGTCACTTCAAAGAAGCCCTGTCCGACAATTGCTAGGTCGAGTGGGTTATCAGTTTGCTTCAGTTCACCGGCTGAAAACTGTTGCGAAATATCACTAACCCGAACACCGCCAACAACGCGGGTATCATCGACACCATCAGCATTGACCCCGGAATCTGTCATTTCAGCAAATGAGACATCATTTTTTTTATAACCAACGGTATTTATATTGGCAATATTGTTTGAAATGGTATTCACGTAATCTTGCTGGCACTTAATCCCTGAGCCTGCGATATAGATGGCATCGATCATGTTATTTCCCTAATGTGCTAATGGCTGTTTTTAATAAGCTATCGAGTGCAACGTAAAACTTCTGCGTAGTCGTGAAATGCCGCTGTGTTTCCATCAATGCGATCATTTCTTGCGTCGCATCAACATTGGATGCTTCCAGATATCCCTGACGAACAGAGCGCGCTGTTGAATTTGCAGCAGAAGATTGCATCTCTGGATCAGAAGCTCGTTCCGAACTGTAGATCTCATCTTCCGAGTTCACGACTAATATCGTGTCTTCAATTTGCTCGCCAACTCTGACCTCACCCATTGGACTGACAGTGAAATTGCCATCTGATAATTGGATGTCGCCATTCTGCCCCAGGGCGGGAGCATACTTTGTTGGTTATTTAACCAAAGAATAGTTGTGCCCGATAATTGTCATCCCAGCTTGCTTTTTTTAG
>NZ_BAAGVN010000256.1:0-3211 GCF_054780855.1 Pseudaeromonas pectinilytica | reverse complement strand
TCCTCGCCCTGACGTTCATACAGGCGCAGATAGGTGCTGGTGCCGGTGACCTGGATGGCATCGGCAATGGCGTCCATCGCCTCTTTCCAATCGGCATCGTCGATATCCAGAGCACGAAGGCTGAGCACTTGATTCACATCGATGTGCCCCTGCTTTGAGACCCGGAACGCATGATCAACCAATGCCACGATCTGAGCGGAGGCCCCATCCGACCAACGAGTGATACAGCTATCTATCAGCTGTTTGGCCGCCTGGATCCGTTCATCGAAATGCCGATGTTCGCCAACCGAGAGTTTGACCATGTACAGGCCATCAAAGCTGCTCAACTGCACATTGCCCTTGGCCCCACCGAACTGAACCCCATACTCGGCAGCGCTCAGGTCAACGAACGCCGACACTTCCCCCATGGTGGCGGCCTTAAACTCGGCGATGGCCTCACGCAGCTTTTTGCCGCTGGCGATGATTTTGCTCACCAGGTCATCGCGGATCTTGTCGACCGGAGCAATCAACTCCTCCGGCACTAAATGCCCCAGGGCGTTCTTGCGGTGGCCTGCTGGCACGGTAGTCACTTGTTGTTCCATATTTTTCTCCTTGTTCTTTTCCAGGTAGAAAGAGGGTGATTCGTAGTAGTTCATTGCTCTCGCCAGTGAATGCAGCAGCCACCAAGGCGAGCCAACCAGGCGCGACGCTCCAAGCCGTTGAGTTTTTCGGTAATGACCAGCACATGACTGGTCAACTCACTCGGCACCGGGCCGGATACGGCCAGCACCGAACTTTTCCCAACGATCCGGCTATCCAGCACTTGGCAGCCTTTGCCTATCAGCCACTCGCGCAGCTCGGCAGCACTCCGGCGGATATTGATACGGTCAGCAGTTGTCATTCCACGCCCTCCAGTTCTGTAAATGCGGCTTTCAGGTACGGCACCGTGATTGGCTCGTCTTTGGCATACAGCGCCGAGAGTTTCAGGGCCTTAGTCAGTAAACGCAGGCCGCCCGGGCGTTCGCTGATTTGGTTCAACAGTTCCCGCTCTGCCGTGCCAGTGATGCCCCAGGCATCAGCAATGGCTCGGACATCGTTTTGCTTGGTTTTGTGGATGCCTCGGCGCTTGGCGATCCGACTAAACAGGCGGGCAAAGTCTTCGTTACGGCGGCCGCCGGTGAGCTGGGTGTAGATCTTGTTATTGCCAACCAGTACCAAACCAATACCAACTTCTTCCTGCAGGATCCGCAGCTCTTCGAGGGTGGGGTAATCGAGATGGTCAGCTTCATCAATCACGATCAGGCCCTCAGTGCCGACCAGACGTTTACGCACCGCTCGGGCAAGGGGTCCGCGCAGGCGGGGGGCTTGTTCCATTCCCAGCTCCATCGCCAGCTCATACAGACATTCCGTGAGCGTGGAGCGGCAGGGCGACGCGGTGATTAACCAGACATTCGGGTTATTGCGGGCGTATTCCCGCAGGGATTCGCTTTTCCCGACGCCGGAGGCGCCATAAATAACGGCAATCGATTGGCTGATCTGCGCATAGGTCATGTCATCCATGATCTGTTTCGCCGTTTGGGTCATCACAAATCCGGGGTTAGCGGGCCGCGCTAACTTCTGGGTCCGTAATTCCAGCCATGCCGACAACTTTTCGATGACAGTGCCGGGGTCGGCCTTGTAGTTGTCATTCAAGATCTGACTGATGGTGGCAGGGCTCACGCCGATTTCTCGGGCCACTTGAGCACCGTTGATGGCCTTGCTTTCCAACAATGCCCGGACACGCATAATGACCGTGGTTTGTTGTGCTGCCTCATTCCCTAAAACGTGTATGTTCGACATAGTTATCCCTTAATTACTTCCTGTTAAACCGGGTTTATCGTGGCTACAACCGGCGTTTGGCGGCTTCTTCACGCATGATCGCGATCGATTCGCTGTAACGCTGTTCAAAATCAGGTGCAGTTGGTTCCGGCTCGCGATCTTTCAATGCGGTATTGCCGATGGAGACATGCCGCACCATTTCCACCACCTTGCTTTCTGGCGGGGTAGGGTTGCTGGGCCCCGGCATCATGGCGGCGACTTCCAGCGCATCCATTTCGCGTTGGGCCTGTGCTACGGCCTTGGTTCCCTTCACGAACTGAGTCCGGCGGCGCTTGTGCTCGCGAGCGGCCTGGGTATCCCCGAAGCCAACCTTGTCGATACATTCAGCCTGGCCAATCAGCAGGCCATCCAGGGTAAAGAGGATGACGCTTTCATGCAGGGCAGCCGGATCGAAGCGCGCCACTACCTTCTTGCCGATATGCTGATACAGCGCAGGGCTGCCATAGCGGTTTTTGCGGCTGGCAATACTGCCACCGGCCTCCAGGGTGATGGTGCCGTGCTGGCTGACGCGCACTGCCTCTGACTGCAGCATCAATAACTGCAGATGCTCCTTGGTGGCCTTGCGCACCGGGGCTTGCTGGTAGCTCACTGCAAAGGCGTCATCGAAACTCATGACACCGCAGCAAACTTCGGTATCCCGGTTGGCGCGACGGTTGAACATCTCCACACCTTCGGCCACAGCGGCAAGGAACGTCTCAACATCTACAGCCTTGCTGCCGTAGTTGTCTGGCTTTGCCATGGGGTTAGGGCCGGTATAGGCACCCGCCAGAGCGGGGTGTTTATCAATCAACTCTTCTAACCCACCCACGCCAAAGGCCCGTTCGATAGGCTTGGCCTGGCCGTGCCCCTTGCCGTAGTTGATGCTGGTCCAGTGCAAGTCGATACCCAGCATGGGGATAATCCCCTTCGGATCGTCTTCCTTGATCGGGAAGCGGTAGCGATTCGGCACCCCACCAGTCATCTTCTTGTTAGCCGCTGCCAAGGTGTTGTCGATGGTGATTTTGCGAGGGAGGCCATACTCCCGGCATACGTCCATCAGCGATAGGCGGATAGAGTCACTGTTTTCGCTCAGATCAGTGCGCCAACCCACTACTTTGCGGCTGTACACGTCCATCCAGAACCACGTTTTAGGGCGCAGAATTTCGCCGTTGAACCACTTCACAAACACATTGTGTTGATAGCCGTCACCGGTGATCCATTCCATAGCCGTCAGATCGAGCACGGTACGAACCTGCGGTGGATACATCTGGTGCAAGGCATGTTCGCCCTCACGAAACAGCACCTGCTGCTCCTGACTGACCTCAAAATTTAGCCGCCGCCGCAGGGCAGACTCGCTGGGTACAACCCAGCCCTT
>NZ_BAAGVN010000255.1:0-3195 GCF_054780855.1 Pseudaeromonas pectinilytica | reverse complement strand
TTTTTTTGCGATTAAATCAGATCACAAACGAAGCCTTTTTTCTATCTATTTCAATTGGTTGTAGCTAAAGATCCTGTACATGAGCACACGAAAGCTGTCGCCAGGATGCAGATCGCGGCGAAAATCAATACGTCCACGGAACATCGATGCGATCCTATGCATTTGGGTATTGGTCAAACCGGCACTCTTTGCGCTGTTAACAAAAGAGCCGTTGATTTCGCATTTTAGCACCCGACTTGGGTGAACGGACGCCTGATCTACGTTTTGGCCTGACGGAGACTTATCCTGTGATTGATCGTTATTGTCACAAGCCGTCAAGCATAACAGACAGCATAAAAATAAAAGGACTTGTCTAAACGACTTCATTACCGAATGGTTACCAAGGAAAATGTGGATGATTATTATACAATAAAAAGGTTTATTTCCAATGCCAGAGATAAGCGGCTTAATGTCATTGGTCATCGTCCGGGTTATGCAAAGGCCGGAGTTCGCCACGAGCGACGGAGTCCGGAACCGAGAACGAATAGCGACCAAGCATGTTGATATGTTCGTGGATAAGCGGAGATAGCCGGACAACATCTTCTTCTTGTATCGGGTAACCTGATTTTCTAAGCTGGTCTAGTGCGGCACTCATGTAGAGGGTATTCCACAAGACGATGATATTGACCACGAGACCGAGCGCACCCAGTTGATCTTCTTGTCCTTCACGGTAACGTTGTCGCAGTTCTCCGCGTTTACCGTGAAAAACAGCTCGGGCTAAACTGTGTCGACTCTCACCCCGATTTAATTGTGTCAAGGTGGCGCGCCGCTTGGATTCATCATCAATGTAGGTCAGTGTGTGCAATGTCTTTTCGATCCGCCCAAATTCCGCGAGTGCTAATGCTAAACGGGTCGGTCGATCACCCGTCTGGAGCGTGCGCATTATTCCGGTTGCGGGTATCCTGCCAAGTTTTAGCGACCCGGCCAACCTCAAGAGATCATCCCAGTGCTCGGCGATCAGATCAAATTTGATAGACTGTCTGGCCAGGCCGTTTAGTTTTCCGTAGTCCGCGTCTGGCCGTGTGCGCCAAAAACGCGTACCTCCGACATCGGCAAGCCGTGGGCTGAAGTGATAACCAAGCAAGCGAAACAGTCCAAATACTACGTCACTATAAGCCCCGGTATCCGTCATGATTTGTGTCGGCTGTAATTCTGTCTGCTGTTCCAGGACTACAGCCAATAAGACCAAGCTGTCGCGCAACGTGCCTGGGACTGTAATAGCGTTCAAGCCGGAAAATTGGTCGGAAATCATGTTGTACCAAGTCACACCCCGACCGGTACCGAAATACTTTGGGTTGGGGCCTGCATACACCGTTCGCACAGGTACAACAAATCGCATTCCGTCCGCAGAAGCTACTTCGCCACCACCCCAAACTTGAGCCAGGTCAAGTTGGCTTTGCACGCTAACCAAGATGGCATTGGCTGCTGACAGTGTGTCGTCCCGGATATAATTCTGGCTGACCCAGGACAGCCTGTCGCGGCGTAGCGCTGGTTTGTCACTGCGGATCAAGGGTTCCAACCCGGTGTTGCAGGCACCGCCCAGTAGTACTGCACAAAGACTGGTTACCAAGTCGTCTGCACGAGCATTGCGTTCCGATACATGGGTAAACGCATCAACAAATCCTGTGCGGGCAGCAATTTCCAGTAAAATCTCAGGAAGATCAACTCGTGGCATCAGATCGGCAACTGCCGCGCGAAGTTGCAATAAGGAGTGTGGTTCTTCCAGTTTATCCAGAGAACTGAGAGCCAACTCGGTTCGACCTTCTGTTTTTTCATTTAACTGAATGGCGGGATTTTCAGGCAAACGGGCAGCGACAGCTTGCCACGTTGCATCAAGTTCTGCACTCAGCGCCTTTAATGTTGTACTGGCATCAATAGTCAGGCCGAGTGAGCGGCAGATAATGGGACGCGCGGCGCTCCATTCTGCGCCATCAAGTAACCCTAAACGGGGATCGGCATAGCGCCAGCTCGGTGAAACGAAAACATCTCGGCGGCGAAGAGCAGAACGCAACGCATCGAGTGCACAGAACACATAAGCCCCCATGTTTAGGGATCCATCATCGCGGGTGACGTGTTTTTGCCATGCTTTGCCAACGATCCCATGCGGCTCATCATCTTCTGGTATCCTGCGAGCCAGATTCAGTTTTAACCAATCAAGACTGGCAACTACCGCTTTACCTGCCGGGCTAAAGCCGAAATGGATATGTTTGAGCAGATCGGGCAAAAAACGACGTACACTACGGTAGCGATCTTCTAACGCGAGGTAATAGACGTCATCGACAGGACGGATCAACGCATTCACTTCTTCTACTGCCTTCTCCAATGCGGATCTTGGCAAACTGCTAAATAACCGAGCGCGAACCTTCTCATCGTTTATCGAACAATCAAGGATAATCTTGCAGGCGGTGGCGAGTGTCGCGGCGGAACGATCCAGATCCTTCAGGCTCCGCATTCTGACTTTCTTGTCTGCCTTCTGTGCGTTATTAAACAGATCTCGAAGTAGTGCTTCCAAAACTTCCAGTGCATCGTCGTTTGCCGTCGCCTCCAGGCATAAAGCGAATGCAACCAGCGTTGCTATCCGGCGTGATGCGGGCAGGCGATTGATCGCCGTTACTTTCGCGGTGTTGGCAAAACGCGCCAAGGCTGCAATACGACTGGGAGGGATATGAGCTGTCGGCGGTAAACAGATGCCAATGCTTCGCACTTCATCAAGCCGCCGCAAAGCGCGGACCAATGCCGGGCCACTCACTATCACCGGCCCAGAACGGAGCTGATCAAGACGGGAGTTGCGGTTGCCTTCTGCAACCAGCAGCATATTTTGTAGCTGTTGTCGTTGTTCCTCTGTCACGCTTCTGCCGAGGGTGAGCCAAAGGCGCTCTTCAACCCGACTGCGCAGTTGCGCGATAAACCGCTCCAATATCGTTACACCGGGCAGCAAGACCTTGTGTGTCAATAGCCAGGTTGTTGCCCGGCTGAACAATTCACCAGGCCGGTCAGTGCCCGTCCAGCATAGAGCATATAACCAACGGGACAATCGAAATCCGACTCGGGGATCCGTAAAAACGCGATATCCTTGACATCCTCCCCCACCTTCGCGCTTCGCGTCTCAGGAGGGGGATTCCCATTACTGGGTGATAGCTGCTCGCGCAGTACCTG
>NZ_BAAGVN010000254.1:0-3070 GCF_054780855.1 Pseudaeromonas pectinilytica | reverse complement strand
GTTGGTATCCATAGCGGGCACCTCAGTCCAGCGAACTTACTGCAAGTATAGATTGCCCCAACACGTAAAGGGAACAGCGCCGTGGCCAGAGGTGGTGGCGGGCAATGGCTAATTTTTCCTGGGACAGGTAACCGGAGAGCCGGATCATATCCATCCGATCCAGCAGGGGGGCGGGAATGGAGTCCAGGGTATTGGCGGTGCAGATAAACAGACACTTGGACAAATCCAGTCGCAGATCCAGATAGTGATCGAGAAAGTTATGATTCTGCTCCGGATCCAGAGTTTCCAGCAGGGCGGATGCCGGATCCCCCTGATGACTGCTGCCCAGTTTGTCGATTTCATCCAGCATGATCACCGGATTCATCACCTTGCTCTCCTTGAGCGCCTGCACAATTTTGCCGGGCATGGCACCAATATAGGTGCGACGGTGGCCTTTGATTTCCGCCTCGTCCCGCATGCCGCCGACACTGAAACGATAGAAGGGACGGCCTAAGGTGCAGGCGATGGAGTGACCAATCGATGTCTTGCCGACACCGGGTGGACCAATCAACAGCATGATGGCGCCACTGATGTCTTGCTTGAAGGTACCGACCGCCAGGAATTCGATGATCCGCTGTTTGACGTCTTGCAGGCCATCATGATCGGCATCCAGAATGGTTCTGGCGCGCTGTATGTCCAGCTGATCCTGATGATAGAGCCCCCACGGGACCTGGCTGATCCAGTCCAGGTAGTTGCGGGTGACGGCATATTCCGGGGAGCCAGCTTCCAGGATTTTTAGTTTATCCAGCTCTTCCTGGAAGCGATGCTGGACAGGCGTTGGTATGTCATGGCCCTGCATCCGTTTACTGAAACCATCGATTTCTGCGGTCTTGTCATCCTTCTCCAGTCCCAGCTCCCGCTGGATCACCTTCAGTTGTTCCCGCAGGAAAAACTCCCGCTGCCGCTCATTGATGCTGCGATTGACCTCATCCCGGATCTGGTTGTGCAGTTTGGCCACTTCGATCTCTTTTTTGACCAGTGCCAGCGCCTTTTTCAGGCGTTCAAACAGCAGGGGGGTATCCAGAATATCCTGCAGTTCATCACCGGTGGCGGTGGTAATCGCCGCCGCACAATCGGCCAGCGGCGAGGGATCATTGGGATTGAAGCGATCCAGATATTGCCGCAGCTCTTCACTGTAGAGTGGATTGATGGGCAGCAGCTCTTTGATGGCGGAGATCAGCGCCAGGGCGTAGGCTTTGATTTCGGTGTCACTGCGCGCCGCGAGATCATCCACCGGCGGATAGCGCACTTCGACCAGATAGGGCGGTTTATGGCTGAGCCACTGGACGATCTCAACCCGCTCGATCCCTTCGGCGACGAACTGCAATTCACCATTCCCCGAGCTGGCCTGCAGAATGCGTACCGCACACCCGGTGCGCGGCGTCACCTCGGGCAGGGGTTTAACGTGCTCCTGCTCCTGTTCATCGGTGATGCGAAATAGGGCCACCATCTTGTGGGGGGAGTTGGCCACCCGCTCAATAGTCTTCTGCCAGGGATCGGACTGAATTTGTACCGGCAGGATTTGGGATGGTAAAAACGGGCGGCCAAAAATCGGGATCACATACAACTGACTAGGGCGATCCTGCCCCGGCAATACCAGACCGGTGGTCTTACTTTCTGGCGTTTGAGCTGTGTCATTACTCATGCGTGTCACCATCGATAAAGAGGCTCGGTGATAGTGATGACCTTGAAATCAAAGCGGTCAACATGCTGCATATGCCGCTTGCATGAGTGTAGGAAGATTTTCTGCTCGCCAGCCGGATATCACTCACAACAATGGCAATTTTTGAGCGGTGCTGCGGGCCATATCAGCGCAGCGCCTATAAAAAAACGCAGCCAATATCGGCTGCGTTTTTCATTGCTCAAGATTAGCGGGGGAGAAGCCGGGTTTAGAATTTCAAACCACGCAGCAGCTGATCCAGCTCGTTGGCGGTCACCTTCAGATTCTGTGTCCCGCCCACGGTGGCCGCGGTCGACTCTTCCACCTGCATGGATTGCTGGCGCACCTCTTCGAGATTTTGCGAGATTTCTGCGGCAACCGAGCTCTGTTGCTCGGCTGAGGTCGCGATCTGCGCACTCATCTCGAATACGGATTCGCTATACGAGGCAATGCGCTCGATGTCGTGTCCCACGCCGGTGATGAGCTCGCGGCTGGTCGCGGCCTGATGCACGGTTTTATCCATGATCTGATTCAAGGCTCCGGTACCGCTTTGGAGCTCCTCGATCATCTTCTGAATTTCAACTGTCGCCTGTTGGGTCCGCCCAGCCAGGGTACGCACCTCATCGGCGACCACCGCAAAGCCACGACCTTGCTCTCCGGCCCGAGCCGCTTCGATTGCGGCGTTCAGAGCCAACAGATTGGTCTGCCCGGAGATGGAGTTGATGACGGTAACGACTTCACTGATCTTGTTGGCGCGGTTGGTCAGTTGCTCGACGGCACTGGAAGCCTGACTGATCTCATCGGCCAATGCCTGGATCGCGTCTATGGTGCGATTGACGCTGGCAGCGCCTTGACTGGCTTCCTCACTGGAGTGACGAGTCTGGGCCGAGGTGTCATTGGCATTGCGTGCCACTTCCCGGATCGCGGCCGTCATCTCTTCCATGGCCGTGGCCAGCGAGTCCAGATATTGACGCTGCGAGGCCGCCGTATCCTGACCTTCCTGTGCCGCTTCCCGGAATTCATCGGCAAACAACTCCAAGGCTTCAGCACTGTCATGCACCAGTTTCACGGTATGTTGTTGACGACCCGCCAGGGTATCGATGCTTTGCGCCAGGGCACTGAATTCATCCCGGGTCGGGATGAAGTTCAAGCGTTCCGTTAAATCACCATCGGCGACCCGACTTAAGGCCTTATTCAAAGCAAAAATGGAGTTGGAGATAAAGGAGCTCAGGTAGTAGCTGACGACCGCCATCACCAGAATGGCCAAGGCAATCAAGGTGAAGGTCGTATTCATGTACAGGATCTTTAGCTACAACCAATTGAAATAGATAGAAAAAAGGCTTCGTTTGTGATCTGATTTAATCGCCAAAA
>NZ_BAAGVN010000253.1:0-3031 GCF_054780855.1 Pseudaeromonas pectinilytica | reverse complement strand
CGCGCCTCCTGCATGGAGGCGTGATTAGATCACAGACGATCAGCCTGTTCAAATTTCATTAACAAAGTGCGATCCCGCCCTGGGGGGAAGATAAAGAACCAAATAGAAA
This sequence comes from Pseudaeromonas pectinilytica, assembly GCF_054780855.1. Lineage (NCBI taxonomy): Bacteria > Pseudomonadati > Pseudomonadota > Gammaproteobacteria > Aeromonadales > Aeromonadaceae > Pseudaeromonas > Pseudaeromonas pectinilytica. The sequence goes on along the minus strand of NZ_BAAGVN010000253.1, from coordinate 2,922 downwards.
CATATTTGAGTGACGAACTTTTTGTATATTGCTTTGACATAGACCATTGCAGCTTGGCTGCCCCTCTCAAGTTAGCAGCAATTGTTAGGGAACAGCTATTTAATTTTATTGATTTCGAACCGATGACTTCAGCTCAAATAACAGCCATCGATAAATTATTAATTGACTCAAATCTTCATAAATCAAAGGCATTTAGGCCTCTGTATGACTTCAACCGACGATAAGTATTCATCAACAAATCAGCAAATTGAGTTTCGCTGCGTTCAGCAGGCGCTCCATCGCAATGCCCCTATTCACCCAAGCCCGAAGCCGTCTGCCGGGCCGAGTGGAGGGATGTTCGTAGCCGGTGAGCGGTCAGGATGACCGGGAGAGGGAGCGTCACGCCAGGGATGGCGTGTGGCTCCCGGCCGGTGGAGGGCTGCCCGCAGCTCGGGGCCTTCCCGGCAGTCGGCATAAACCCGGGCCCGGGATTGCCAAGGGGGAGGCCTTTTCCCCCTTGGCCCGCCGCCGTCCGCCGCAGGTGGGCAAGATCGCCAACGTCGGCAAGGCGGAACCGGATCAAGCTAAATCCAGATTTGAATCTCGACCATAGATCCAATGGGCATCCCATGCCCAACTCGCCAAAGCCCGAAGCCGTCTGCCGGGCCGAGTGAAGGGATGCACATAACCGGTGAACGGTCAGGATGACCGGGAGAGGGAGCGTCACGCCAGGGATGGCGTGTGGCTCCCGGCCGGTGGAGGCAGCCCGCAGCTCGGGGCCTTCCCGGCAGTCGGCAAAAACCCGGGCCCGGGATTGCCAAGGGGGAGGCCTTTTCCCCCTTGGCCCGCCGCCGTTCACCGCAGGTGGACAGATCGCCAGCGTCGGCAAGGCGGAACCGGACAAACAGATGGCCGCTATCTCGGCCGATCGGCAATCCGTCGTTGCCGACAAACGACGGAACGGACGTTACCGTTCCAGAACCCGGACGGTAGTCCGGATAACTGACCGAGTCGAGGCAAAACCCGGCCAGCCCAAGGACCTATTATTCCGCAGGCTACTGACCAGCAAAGAGACATAGCCAGCCTTGGTCGCCGGATTTATAATCCGCGAACAGAAGTTCTCGGGAGAGCAGCATGAGTAAGCCGACACTGGAAGAAAAGCAGGCCTTTGCCGCCAAGGTTCGCGCCCGAAATTACGCGGCCAGCCTGCGTCTTGAGGGAATCAAGCCAGTTACCGATATCGCATCCAGCAAAGAGAGTCTGCTGCAGAAATATCGGTCTCGAGTGAGCCAATGAGTCGGGACAAGTACGGAACCGGATCTGATCCCTATTGTTATCCCGGTTCCGATATTCTGATCAATGCTCTCGATATTCATGATGATATATGGCTCGAAGAGGCTGAACGCGACATCTCGGCTCTATGTGCCAACGCCATTGAATTCACCCCTCCACCTTACGATCTGAACTACCTTGCTCTGATTCATAAAGCACTGTTTAGTGATTTATATCCTTGGGCTGGGAAATTCCGAACCATTGATATATCAAAAGGTGACACTCGTTTTTGCTCATATCAACGCATACGAGTTGAAGCAGAGAAATTATTCGCGGGTGTCAATTATGGCCAGCTCTTTATCGAGCTACCGCGCCATGAGCTGATAAAAAGCATCGCTGAATTCTATGCAGAACTAAATATTGTTCATCCCTTTCGCGAAGGAAACGGGCGAGCACAACGCATTCTATTCGAGCACATGATCATCAACTGCGGTTATGAGATTGACTGGTCATTGACCGATGCCGATGAGTGGTTACACGCCAACATCGCCGGTTATCACTGCCATTACCAACCTATGTATTCCATTTTCGAAAAGTGCATAGGTACTACCTTTTGATCGTTTCCTACAGATCCAGGGCCTAACCCCATTAGCGACTAATCGGCATTGAACCAACGCCCAACTCACCCAAGCCCGAGGCCGTCTGTCGGGGCGAGTGAAGGAATGCTCATAACCGGTGAACGGTCAGGATGACCGAAACCGGTCCAAATCAAATCCAGATTTGAATCTCGACCATAGAATGAGCGTGGGCCCAAGGCCCCTATTCACCAAAGCCCGAGGCCGTCTGCTGGGCCGAGTGAAGGGATGTTCGTAACCGGTGAGCGGTCAGGATGACCGGGAGAGGGAGCGTCACGCCAGGGATGGCGTGTGGCTCCCGGCCGGTGGAGGGCAGCCCGCAGCTCGGGGCCTTCCCGGCAGTCGGCATAAACCTGGGCCCGGGATTGCCAAGGGGCCAAATCGGTGTTTGGACGGGATTGATTATCCCGGCCCCGATTTGGCGCGAGGGCAGGGATAGCCCGAGCGGATTGCGAAGCCATGGATGGCGTAGCGAGGCCTTTTCCCCCTTGGCCCGCCGCCGTCCGCCGCAGGTGGGCAGATCGCCAGCGTCGGCAAGGCGGAACCGGATCGCGGCATGATCCGGAAGCCAAGTCCGGAGGCTAACTCCGGAAGCCAGGCCCGGTGGTGGCCGCCACCCGGCCAATCAGCGATCAAGATCCCGTTCCACCCCCATAATCCGCCCCCGCCCCTGTGGTGACACGACCGGAACAGGTTAGAGTGGAACCCGTACCATCAGACGAGCCCACGACGGCCAAGATGGAAGCCAACATCGGCACCAATCACTGGGGGAAACATGGTTGCACTAGGTCATTACTACAACGAACAGGGCCAATCGGCCTTTCGGGTCTTCGCGCCCGAGCGTCAATCCCTGGCTCTGTTACTCGAAGCCGGACCGCAAACCCTGCCGATGACCCGGCAGCCGGATGGCTACTGGACCCTGAGCCATGAACGTCTGCCCGCGGGCACCCTGTACGTAACCGTTCACCGGCCCCGGCTTGACTAAGCCGAGGTCAGGTTGAATACGTCAGGATAAGGCTGGCCCGTCATGACCGCT
>NZ_BAAGVN010000252.1:0-2953 GCF_054780855.1 Pseudaeromonas pectinilytica | reverse complement strand
CTGGAACGTCCCGCTGGAGCCCATTGCAAAAAAAGTGGCGCAATACAACGAAGGCAAGTAGGTCGATTTAGCGGCGCTTACATTCAGGCATTGATAAGAAAGATAAAAAGACGCTATGGATCGGATTATTACGCCTATGCCTGGACTTGTGAGGATAGCACAGAGCATGGAAAACAAGGGAAGCATTATCATCTGGCATTATTTTTAAATGGTAACAAATACAGATCAGACTACACCATAATGGGTGAAATATTGCGCTGGTGGACTGAGCGCACAACTTTATCTGGCAATATCCCACGCTATGACAAATCAAAGGGAGATAGAAACACTGTTGGTCTACTTCGCAGAGCCGATACTAAAAAATTTGAAGACGTCATTTATGGACTTAGTTACTTATGCAAAACTTCACAGAAGCATGGCAGCTCCGAGAGACTATTCAGCATAAGCCACAAGACCTGAACAGACATAAAAAGCAATATAAAACATCTAACAATATCAATTTTCGGCCCCATAATATCTATAATTAAAAATAGACAAAATACCGTCAATTGCATTCATGAAACATCAAAATAAAATCAACCAGTTACACATTATTTCATATTGTTGATTACATACAAAAAAGAGGCCTTTCAATGGCCTCTAATGTGTCTGATTAATAGCTGTTTTATTGCATCTCTTTTTTGACTCGATAGACAGTGGCGACACCTACACCAGCCGCCCCTGCTATCTGTTCTATTGTTAAACTGGTCGTATTTAACAACTCAACAATTAAACTTCTATCTTTACGTTTACGGCCTCCAAACTTCACAGACTCAGGCGCTACGCCTAATTCCTTTGCCTTGGCTGCCTTTGCTAATTCAATGCCTTGCTTTGTTCTTTCAATTCGCTTCTCATTGTCTAAACGAGCCATAGTCGCCATTAGATCAATCAGCATACTATTGATGACTCTCATAATGTCACCAGTGATACCCTGTTCAAACTGTTTATGTGTAGTGTCTAAATCACGAACAACTAACCTTAATCCCTTGGCATTAACTTTATTCTTGAGCGTCTCCCAATCCTTTTGAGTCAAACGGGACAACCGATCTACAGACTCCACCAGCAAAACATCATTCTCTGATGACTCATCGAGCAATCGATTCAATTCAGGCCTATCAAGTTTAGTCCCTGATGCGTTCTCAATGTAGTAAACAACATTCCCCACATCTGATGAATCATTACCCATATCATTACATATGAAACCCCGAATTCAGATAATAAGTGCGACAGTCATGGATTGGCATAGAGGGGGAAGCCAGCTGCTGAAGGTGGTATGCTCTTCTCGCCAAAGAAATAAGCAGAATTACCATGAACTATCAGCAACTGACCGAGCCACAACGATACCAGATTTCTGCACTTTTAGAACTGAACACTTCTGTTCGAAAGATTGCCGAAACAGTTAAATGTCACCGAGCAACGGTTTACCGGGAGCGAGCCCGTCACAGTATTGATGGATGCTATTGCGGCACAAGAGCCCATTCGTTGGCTCAGGAAAAACGCAAGAGTGCCCGCAAGTACAGAATTACTCCCGACAGGATTGACCTGATCTGCTGGCTGCTCAGTAATGACTGGAGTCCAGAGCAGATCTCTAATGTGCTTACCTGTTGTAATGAACCCGTCAGTCACGAATGGATTTATCAGTATGTGGCGGATGACAAGAGAAATAAAGGCAAGCTATACAAACACTTAAGGCAAGGTCGCAAACGTTACCGCAAAGGAAAACGAACCAAAGGTCCGGCGATAAAAAACGCGGTTTCGATTGATGAACGACCAGCCATAGTCGATACCCGAGAACGATTTGGGGACTGGGAAATCGATACCGTTTTGGGCAAGCATGGTACGGGTGCCATCGTGACGATTCTGGAGCGAAAGAGCCGACTCTATCTGGCTATGAAAGTCGATTCAAAATCGGCAGAGGATGTAACCAGAGCGACGATAGCACTCCTGATGCCATATAAGGAACATGTTCATACGATCACTGCAGATAACGGACGAGAGTTTGCCAACCACGAAGAGATAGCCAAGGTACTGGATGCCAAGGTCTACTTTGCGCATCCTTACAGCTCCTGGGAGAGAGGTGCCAACGAAAATGCGAATGGTCTACTCAGGCAATATGTACCGAAAGGCACGGATTTGAGACTCGTGAATAACGAGCTGGTTGCTCTGGCGTTATCGAGAATAAATTATCGTCCGAAAAAGTGTTTAGGATTTAAGCAGCCAGCCAAGGTTTTTGAAGAAATGAGGCTGGCCGCTTAAATTGGAGAGTGTCGCACTTCGGACTTGAATTCGGGAACTATCTAACAACTCTCTGGCACGTTCGGCGTTCTGGTCTGCTGTGCTGGCTCTCAAATACACCCTAATCATTATCATATCTCCATAAACCACACCCTGTTACGATAAATCTATCACAACTAAACTGAAATACAAGTTTTGATAGTGCTTTTTGTTGAGTGATAGCTTTCTAAAAACACGATGGTGATTTGATAGTCGCGGCAAGAGTCTTTACAGCATAAGTGCACCCTTGCGGGATTTGAATGAATAGCTTAACCTGGTGGCGATCAAAAATTAACCAGCAACACAGCACATTATTTATTTATGGATAATTCTATTTCAAAAGGATCCGATATGAGACTTTATTCTATTAGTATTTTGTTATTGAGTGTTTTTTCAGCGAGTGTGTTGGCAAGTGATATCTATGTCGAAGATGATGCACGCCTAAGTGAAGATGTATCAAATGAACTTGCAATAGAATTTGCAAAACTCATCCAACTTAACGGTTACTCTTGTAATTCAGTCTCTGGTGTAGCCCCATCAGCAATGTCAGGTAATGTTCAGGGCGGGAGCATACTTTGTTGGTTATTTAACCAAAGAATAGTTGTGCCCGATAATTGTCATCCCAGCTTGCTTTTTTTAG
>NZ_BAAGVN010000251.1:0-2882 GCF_054780855.1 Pseudaeromonas pectinilytica | reverse complement strand
GAAGCACTGGCGTTCAAGGTGCTCGAAGCGCTCAAGGCCTGGCATCGTCGGTTGATGATCGATGCCTTGGTCAAGAACGAAAAACGGGTGCCATCAAACCCTCGGACTGGGAAACCAGCCGGGTATCAAGGCATTCTGGATGCGTATGAAGTGCAGCATGGGGTGAATGTATGAAGTTAGGACGTTGCCCCATTTGTCATGGGCAGATCCACCTGGAGGCATTGGTGCAGGATGAGGCGGGCCGTCAGTTGATGGCCTCGTTGGTGCCGCTGACGATCGAGCATGGCACCGCCTTGGTGGGCTATATCGGGCTGTTCCGCTCCCACAACCGCGACCTGGCCAATGACCGGGCGTTGCGGTTGATGCGAGAGGTGCTGGAGTTGGGCGGGGCTGAGATTGCCCCCGCCTTGGCGGAGGTGGTTGAAGCCATGCGCAGCAAGGCGCAACAAAACCCTGCCGTGTGGAAGCCGTTATCGAATCACAACTACCTGAAACGAGTGATAGAGGGTATGGCGCCGCAACAAAACAACCCCGCAGTGCAACAACCAGGGCCGATCATGCAACAGCCAGCTCGAATGACGAGCAAAACAGCAGGCGGCATGATGGCGCTCGAAGCGCTCAAAGGAGGTAACTGATGGCGAACGGACACCATGAGCAGTGGTTTATGGCTGAGTTGGCCACTGGTCTGCAGAAGCTGATCTCGTTATCGCTACAGGGTACCCCAGCCATGGAGACTATTCAGCTGACCGCTGCCAGTTGGGCTGAGACGCTGTGGGCGGCTCCGATTGGTTGGGATCAGTCGTTGGATAGTCAGCGGATTGCGGCGGCGTTCGTCCGCATGATGCGAGATGTTGACCGCTGGCCCGCGCCTAAGCACTTGCTGCACTACCTGCCATCGCGGCCGCAGCCGGTGAACCCACTGTTGACTGCGCCGCAGATCAGTGAGGAGCAACGGCAACGCAATCTGAGTCACTTGGCGGGAATAGTGGCCATGTTTAAACGAGGAGGCCGCAATGGATAATCTGGACCTGTTCGCCGATGACCATGAGGCGCTGGGGCAGTTGGTTGACCGGATGGACTTAATACCAATCGATGAGCTCAAGGCCAAGTGGCCGCAATCCCTCGCAGATCTGGCGGATGTGATAGCGAGCGAATTGAAGCGAGAGGGAGTGGCCGATCCGGGGGCGAAGTCCCGCAAGTTGGCCCTGGTGCTGGCTCACTATCTGGGCGGTCGGGCCTACTACATACCAACCGGAGAAAAGCTCAAGGCCGCATTGCGTGACCTTGAGATTTTTGAGCGCTGGTACCAGAACGAGCCGATGGATAGCATTGCCACGCACTACAAACTGAGCCACCCACAGCTCTATGTCATCATTGCCGAGCAGCGCAAGCTGCACAGGAAACGACACCAACCGGATATGTTTGATTCATAACCCCGCTTCGGCGGGGTTTTTATAGCCGAATTAGCGAGAAGTCTGTAGAATCGCCGCCCCATGATTGTTGTTTATAGCCATGATCTAGGGTAAAACAAAGATCTGCACGTATTCCAATTGGCGCTGAGTTTATTCAATGGCATTACCTGTACCCAAAACTACGGAACTTCTCCGGACTTTGACATCTTACATTGATGAAGGTCATGCAATAGATACTTGGGCTGCAGCAGTGGTAAAGCGAGAAATAGCTGCTATAGAAGACCCTGCAGCCAGAGCGATGCTGAATGCTTTACGTTTGGGGGCGCTGGGGAAAGAGGATGAAGCAGTAGACTCTTTCGATTCAGCTTTGAGAGCGTATTGCGATTCAGTTATCGGCCTGAATTTCTCTACCTATTTAAGACGTGTTGGTCGATACTCTAGTTACGTTGATCTAGCGTACCGCTTATCAGAGCTCTTTGAAGACCCTGAGATTGTGAGTAATGCATGTGAAGCCGCATATGTGACTGCGGATTTGCCGCGAGTTCACACCTTTTCCATGAGGCTTTGCAAGTACGTATCATCGCAAACGCAAGATAGGGTGGACATTATGTCGGAAGCTGACAGTTTCGCCAAACTACTGCAGGCTGCTGAAAGAAGCATGGGCGTTAGCCCGACACTCGTGCAGAAGCTTGCATCATTGAGCATCAGCGTTGCTGATCGTCATCGTAAGATGGTCTCTGGTTCCCGAGTGTCTATTGCTGAAGGCCAGATAATGGTAACAGTTGATGTTAGGGAAGCAGACCCTGAGCAGCTATCTGATATGAATTATGAATTGGCGATGGCAATTGCCGATAACGATGAGTTGTTTGACATACCTGCCACTGCTTGGTTTCGAGGCAAAAACACTGAGGCAAAGGTGGTTTAGCTGTGGCTGTTTCAAGCAAGGATTTCCTCGATTTTGCAATCGATGTTTTGAATCGAACAGATGAGATAGGTTATAGGAACGCTATTGCTCGCGCGTACTATGCAATGTTTCATGAAGTTACTTCGATGATGACATCTATGCCCGTCTATAGCGCTCATGCCCATGATGGTCTTATTCAGTACCTCAATAACGCAGGGGGCAAAACAGAGTCGTACTCTCAAGCTGAATTAAGAGGGCTTGCAGCCATTTTACGTCAGCAAAAAGGAAAGCGAGTTCTTTCTGATTACGATTTACAAGGGAATATTACGAGTGCTGATGCTAGGGAAAGCATCAAAACTGCAGAAAGATTATTTGCCAAATGTAACCAGATGAAAACCTAGCATTTTCACTGATTGATAACCCCGCCGTCGAGCGGGGTTTTTCTTATGTAATACACAATAAACCCGCCTCAACCGGCCCCGCCAGTACGCTATCGATACAGCGTTTAAACTGGATTTTAACGGGGCTCATATGCCGAATTTCATCATCAATCAGATCGAGTATGA
>NZ_BAAGVN010000250.1:0-2859 GCF_054780855.1 Pseudaeromonas pectinilytica | reverse complement strand
GGCGATTAATCAGATCGCACAAACGACGCCGAGTTCCCTTCTTTCCCGGATAAGTGATCTACATTTCGGAACGGTTATTTAGTTCCCGTCCTGGCACAGGCCACCACGCTGACGATCGCCTCCTACCCGAACTTTGATGCCGCCATTCGGGCCGCCATTCCCCGTTATGAACAACTGCATCCGGATATCCACATTCGCCTGGTTGCGCTGTCGTTTTACGATCACCACCATGCCATGACGAGCGCTCTGGCCACCGGCGCTGGCTTGCCGGATATCATGGGCCTGGAGCAAGGCTTTATCGGTCGCTTTACCCATTCCGGTGGCATCGAAGTCCTCAGTGCTCCGCCCTATAACGCTCTGCAATATCAGCCATTGCTGGTGCACTACACCATGGCGCAAGCCCAGAACGAGCAGGGGGAATTGATGGCCATGCCCGCCGACATAGGCCCAGGCTCGCTGTTTTACCGCCAGGATCTATTGGCGCAAGCCGGTGTCACGCTCGAGGAGATGACCACATCTTGGGAGAACTTTATTCAGGCCGGAATTCGGCTCAAACAAAAATCCATCTATCTGGTGGCCAATGCCAGTGACCTGAAAGACATCTACATCCGCATCGGGCTCCAACCGGGCGAAGGACTCTATTTCAATCAGGCGGGCGAGAGTCTGGTGCGCAGCGAGCGTTTTGTCCGCGCCTTTACCCTGGCCAAGCAGGTCCGGGAGTTGGGGCTGGATGCCCGGTTGCAGATCTGGAGTAATGAGTGGGCCGAATCGATCCGTCGCGGGCACATAGCCACCCAGATGATGGGCGCCTGGTTTGCCGGGCATCTGGCCAGCTGGATGGCGCCTGAAAGCAAAGGGCTATGGCGCGCCAGCCCGTTACCGGCTCATGCCTATGCCAGTTGGGGCGGCTCTTTCTATGCCATCCCCAAAGCCGCGGCGCATAAGCCTGAAGCCTGGGACTTTATTCGCTTTATGACGCTGGATACCGACATGCAGCTGGACGCCTTTAAAAAACTCGATGCATTTCCCGCCCTGCTCAGTGCCCAACAGACCCCGCATATGGCAGAACCTATCGACTACCTTGGCCAACAACAAGCCCGCTTAATCTGGAAGGATGCCGCCGACCGGATGCCGAGTATTATCCCGCATCAGCATGATGCCATGGCCGCCGAGATCATCCGCAAACAGATGGATCTGGTACTCGAAGAGAACAAAGATATTGCAACTGCGCTAAAAGATGCCGAACGCCAAATCAAGCGCAAGGCGAGACACTGATGCAGAACGCGTGGAAAAAATATACGACCATCATCAACAAGCGATGGATCCCTTATCTCTATCTATCGCCATTTTTTATTATATTTGTGGTGTTCGGATTGTACCCGATATTATTTTCAGCCTGGATTTCGCTACATGATTGGGACTTGAGTGCATCGCTGTGGGATATGGAGTGGCAGGGGCTTGCCAACTATGAATATATATTGACCGATGAGTGGTTTTACCGCGCTCTTTATACCACGTTATGGCTCGCCATTGTATCAGGATTGCCGCAACACCTCATCGCTTTGCCACTGGCCACCTTGCTATTTCGCTTATCAAACCGCACACGGCATTTTTTATTTTGCTTCTACTTCCTGCCCTTTATTACCTCATCGGTGGCTATTTCACTGGTGTTTAGCTCTCTATTTTCCCGTGATTTTGGTGTGTTAAACCAGGTTATTTCTGGATTGCATGATTGGGTCATATTCGATATTCAGCCTTTGGCGTGGCTATTTCCAGAACAGGCTATCGACTGGCAGGATTCCAGTCATATTCGCTGGACCATTGCCATGGTGGTGTTCTGGCGTTATGTCGGCTGGAATACCCTGTTATATCTTTCGGCGATGAAGACCATTCCCGAAGAGCTATTTGATGCCGCCTATCTGGAAGGTGCCGGGTTCTGGCAACAGCTACGCCATGTCACGTTACCGATGCTCAGACCCATGATACTGTTGGCGTTGACGTTGAGTGTAATTGGCAATATGCAATTATTCGAAGAGCCGTTTATTCTCACTGCCGGGACCGGCGGTTCGGGTCAGGCAGGCCAAACCATGGCCATGTACTTATATGCCACGGCATTTGCCGAAGGGGATTTCGCCACCTCATCCGCTATCGCCTGGTTGTTATTTATCATTCTGTTGGCGCTCTGCAGTTTAGGGCGCCGAATTAACCAGAAAAATAACGGATGAATAGCATGCATCACCGCTCATCACCCCATTGGTTGATTCCTTGCATTATTGGCTTGGGTGCCATCCTGATGGTGTTGCCATTCTGGTTTATGCTGGTATTTGCTACCCATGATGAAGCCCATATATTTGCCGTCCCGCCACCGCTGTGGTTTGGCGATCAACTGGGCGAGAATATATCCCAGCTATTAAATAGACTGCCCTATTTTTGGCATAACCTGTCGAATAGCTTTTATATCGCCATCATGACCACCGGATTGAATCTATTATTTTGTTCCTTGGCGGGCTGCGCCTTTGCGCTGTATCAATTCAAAGGCAAGAAATGGCTATTTAATCTGGTGCTCGGTACCATGTTATTGCCCGGCTTTTTAAATATGATCCCCAATGCCTTGATGATTGCCATGTTCGGCTGGATCAACGAACCCAAAGCGCTGTATATTCCAGCGGCCTGCGGTGCCTTCGGAGTATTTTTAATGCGCCAATATATCGAGCAAGCAGTACCCTATGAAGTGATTGAGGCGGCCCGGCTGGATGGTTGCAGCGAGTGGGGCCTATATCGGTATACATGTACAGAACCTTAAGCGGCAAGCGAATTAATAACACCGTCTAACGTGTTGTTTTGCTTGGATTTTCTCTG
>NZ_BAAGVN010000249.1:0-2767 GCF_054780855.1 Pseudaeromonas pectinilytica | reverse complement strand
TGGAACTGGTCAGGATCGGCTGTCGTACGGCTCCAATGCCACAACGCCTGTTGAAGCTGGCTGAGTCTCGATGGTAATCAGGAAAGGTTTTATGGCCAATAGAGTGCGAGAACTTGCCATCGAACATAGCGTAATGATTATCCAGGACATAGCGCTTGCGCGTCAATTATATGCCACATCAAAAACTGGAGACTATATTTCGGTCGATTGTTTTGAGGCTGTGTCAAAAATTTATAAGAAGTTATGGAAGACAAAGCGGTGAATAATAGGCGCGGATTATTTTCCGGAGGAGCATTAGGTTCCAGATCTGATCTGGCAATCGTTTTATTGTCTCTTCTCATCTTGGGTATATTATTCGTTCCTTTGCCCAAGCCATTCTTGGACTTTTTACTGATCTGCAATGTCAGCTTGGCCTTGCTTATTCTACTGGTGACGTTTTATGCGGATAAACCACTAAAATTCTCAACATTTCCATCTATTTTGCTGATCGTGACATTATTCCGATTAGCACTAAATATATCGACAACACGATTAATATTGTCTGACGCGGATGCCGGGAAAGTCATCAAAGCAGTCGGGGCCTATGTGATTGGTGGCAACTATGTGGTCGGTGTAGTGGTTTTTGTCATTTTGGTGATAGTCCAATATGTGGTTATTACTAACGGTGCACAGCGTGTCGCCGAAGTCGCCGCCCGGTTTACCCTGGATAGCATGCCTGGTAAACAGATGAGCATTGATGCCGATCTGAATATGGGCATCATTGACGATGTTCAGGCGCAAGAGAGAAGGCAAGAAATTCAACAAGAGGCAAATTTTTATGGTGCAATGGATGGTGCTACCAAATTTGTAAAAGGTGATGCTATTGCTGGCATCATCATCATATTTGTCAATATCATTGCTGGATTGTTGATTGGTGTTAATTCCCATCAAATGAGCTGGGGCGTTGCACTGCAAACCTATACGCTCTTGACAGTGGGTGATGGCATTATTACTCAAATTCCATCACTGGTGATAGCAACCGCAACGGGCATTATTATAACAAGAGCGGCAACCGACGCTAAATTGGGTTCGGAGGTGATTAACCAATTAACATCACATCCTGGATCGCTTCTCATGCTGGCGTGTGGCTTGACGGTTACCCTGTTTTTGCCCGGAATTCCTGCTGTGCCAGTCGGTTGTGTATTAGTGCCGGTATTAGTGTTAATTTTTTATTCCTATACCAACCATAAAAACAATCTCTCTGAAGCCGGAAGTGGCTCTGACGCAGAACTAAATGCAAGCAGCGACACAGTTGAGAACGCCGTGTTACGGCCGATAGAGATAAAATTGGGCTCCATAGCGGCAAAATTTATTGAAGCTCAACGAGATAGTTTCACGGATAAAATTAATAACTTTAGAAAACAATTTGCACTGGAGTCTGGTTTTGTAGTTCCTTCAGTGAGCATCGAAGTTGACCCAATGATTAGCTCAGCGGTTGACTACCAAATCTATATCTTCGGTGTCTCTGTTGGCCGTGGGGAAATTCGGGATAATGATGTGTTAGCCATCGCAGGCGGAGCGGTAAAAGTTGAGCTAGAGGGCGAGAAGACTAAAGATCCGACATACGGGTTACCGGCTATCTGGATTGATAAAAAGCGTAGTACACATGCGCGTGAACATGGCTTCACAATCGTTGAACCAGAAACCATGCTGCTGACGCATTTAACCGATGTGATAAAACGTCACTCACATGAATTGTTGACGCGAGCTGAACTCCAAAATCTATTCAATAAAAACAAGGTTCAAACTCAGGACATTTTAGCGGAAATGATCCCGTCTAAAATATCTATGGCTGAAACTCAACGAGTCTTTCAATCCTTGTTAAAGGAGCAAGTCCCAATCAGGAATGTATCACTCATCCTTGAAACATTATCCGAGTGCGTGCAGAGCAAAAAGGGGACTGTAGAAGAACTTTGTGAATCCATTCGCAAACGGCTTGGTAGTGCTATCTGCCAGCAATTGCTGAATAAGGCTAATGAAGTTGATGTGTTGACCTTTGATGGGCAGACCGAAAGGGCATTGATTAGCGCTGTGAATCCACCGGAGCGTCTAGCTGCATTTAATATTGAGCCTGTGCAAATGGAAAAGGTGATCGCCGGGATCCTGGCTTCGTGCCAGCGCATGATGGCGAAGGGGAAAATGCCAGTTTTATTGTGTGCTCCCATTTTGAGATTAAAGATCAAACAAATTACGGAGCGTAGTTTTCCTCGTTTGGTGGTTTTGTCGATGTTGGAGATCCCAAATTCAATCACGATAAAGTCACATGAAGTGATCCGAGTGAATTTTCCAGGGGATAATCGATGAGCTCTATTATTGATAGCGTCAGTTTTGCTATGCGACGCGACCAAGCTGCGGTTGACCAAATCGCTGTAAACATAGCGAATAGTAATACGCCAGGCTTCCAATCTCATTTGCTCGGAGAGGTTGAAACCACCGCCGATGTATCCACTGGTTATGAGCGGAATGAACGTCATGGGCGATTGAATAGTACCGGTAAAGCGACAGATCTTGCACTCGAGGGAAATGGATACTTTGTCGTGTCAGATGGTGAAAATCTAAAACTTACCCGTAATGGTTCTTTTAAACTGGATGAGAATAACTATTTGGTCTCCGCTTCTAATGCTGCTCGAGTTCAAGGGCAGAATGCAGGGCGGGATCGCACTTTGTTAATGAAATTTGAACAGGCTGATCGTCTGTGATCTAATCACGCCTCCATGCAGGAGGCGCG
>NZ_BAAGVN010000248.1:0-2679 GCF_054780855.1 Pseudaeromonas pectinilytica | reverse complement strand
TTTCCAGTTGCTGATCTTGTGCTTGGACTTGCCCATCTGGCGCTCCCGGTGGTGAACCTAAGAGATCAGATCACCAAACTGCGAGATAGTTCCCTGATTTGAGCAACAACTCCTGTCTGGGCCGATTATTTCTCCCACCAACAGCTCGAATCAGCCTGTTTAGGGCGTTTTTTCGCCATTTCTGGCGTTATTCCCGGTTTTTAGTGAGATCTCTCCCACTGACGGATCATCTGGTCCACCCGAAACAGGTTGGCCAGGGTGAATAACATCGATGCGTCAGCCCTGACCTCTGCCTATCCGTCGTGATGAAGAAAAAAGAGTAATTAGCCCTCGCCTCACTACTGTCTATCGCACATTTTTTGCAAATCCCGTCGATTATTTATTTCCATATGAAACTGAAATCCGTAGCATAGTTTGACGAAAAGAACAGGCCATCAGGATGAAAATGGCCCGGGTAACAAGCCACCACCTGAAACGGATGTCAGCCTCTAGGAGCTGTAACCTAAGGGCGGTAGCGTGCCTGCGTCAGGCCACTCGTTCTGAAAAACCGAGCGTCCCGCCCCCCAACCATTACAGATCAGACAAAGGGCTACGTACCCCATTGGCGCCGTTTTGCAGCACATGGGTATAAATTTGTGTGGTTCGAACATCAGAATGGCCCAGTTGCTCCTGCACGGTTCGAATATCCGCCCCCCGCGCCAGCAAATGGGTGGCAAAGGAATGGCGCAAGGTATGACAGGTGACCGGTTTTCCCAGCTGTAGCTGACGCGCCGTGGCTCGAACCGCTTTTTGCAGGGTAGTTGGATCCAGATGATGTCGACGCAAGGCCCCATCGACAGGATCGCGACTCAGATGGGATGCCGGAAACAGGTAGTGCCAACCCAGCTCTTTGCTGGCAGCCGGATACTTGCGCGCCAATGCCGTCGGCAAGGCCACCCCGGCATACGCGTCGTTTAAGCAGTCCGTCATATAAAAGCGCTGGACGTAGGCAATTTGCTCCCGCAGGGCCGGAATGAGTTCCGAGGCCAGAGTCACACGCCTGTGCTTGCCCCCTTTGCCATTCCAGACCATCAGGCAGAGGTAGTTGAAGTCGATATCCTGCACGCGCAGGCGCATCACCTCCATCAGCCGGAGTCCGCTGCCATACATCAGTTGCGCCAAGAGACGAAGATGAACTGGCATAGCCAGCAACAAGGCTCGGACTTCACTTTGCGTCAAAACAGTTGGCAGTTTGGGAGGGCGCTGGCTGCGCGTAAATTTCATCTCGAGCTGCAGAGGCCGTAACAAGACAGTGCGATACAAGAAGACCAGCGCATTCAACGCCTGGGCCTGAGTCTTGACAGCCACATGGCGCTCGGTGACCAGATAGGACAAAAATTGCTGAACCTCCGCCTCACCCAGCTCGACCGGATGCTTCATCCGGGAAAAACGGATAAATGCCTTGATCCAGTGCAGATAGGCTTCAACGGTTGCCATCGCGTAACGCAGCATCAACATCTGCTCATAGATGCTTGCCAAAAACGGCGAATGAGGCTTGCGCATGAGTCACCTCCACATGTATATATAAACAGTATATACACGAGCAAGTCCCATTGCTGACTATGAAGAAACTTTCCGCATTTTTGCATAATCTATGCGGTACAAAAACATTGCCAAAGCGGGCTTTATCCGGGATTTTCAAGCTTCCGGTACATAGTCTCACACCAGACTATGACGACCCGATCCACCCCAAAATCACGGATAGATTCCGTACAATAAATTGTTAAGTAACGTCCAGCCCACATTTACATATACAGCTAAAGGATGGCTCATTTGAAAGATAAGGAAAAAATCGCTGTATTCATCGACGCAGACAATGCGCCAGCTGCAAAAATAGACATTGTGTTGTCAGAATTAGCTAGACATGGCGTAGTCAATATCAGAAAAGCATATGGCAATTGGAAAAACCTAAATTTAAAAACATGGGAGGATCTCCTCCACGACTATGCTATACAGCCAATACAACAGTTTGATCTAACGAAAGGTAAAAATGCCACTGATATGGCCTTGGTTATTGATGTAATGGATGTTTTATATACCAAGGACATAGATATTATTTGTTTAGTATCTTCTGACTGCGACTTCACACCGTTAGTAACAAGGTCGCTTGCTGATGGAAAATATGTTATCGGATTTGGCGAGAGGAAGGCACCCAAAGCTTTTGTAAATAGTTGCTCAAGGTTCCTATATTTAGATGAAGAAACAAAGCAAGAACTTCCAATACAAAAACAAACAATTAATATCAAAAGTGATACTCGCTTGATGAACCTGCTGCGACAAGCCATTGAAGCAGTAGAAGAGGATGATGGGTGGGCAATGCTTGGCCCAATTGGAACGCACATATCAAATCATGCATCATTTGACCAAAGAAACTATGGATTCAAAAAACTAAGTGACCTATTCATGGCAATTGACTTATTTGAAATGAAAAAAACAAATGGTTCAGTTCTTTGGGTTAGAGACAAGAAAAAAGCAAAACAACTTAACAAATAAATCAACTTCGCTCCAGCCCTTCGGGCTTCCGCCGGACCCGCTGCGCGGTCCGGTTATTTAAAATGTTGCACTCGCCGAGGCAGGCCTCGGAGAGGTCCGATTTAGACGACGGCGAACACATCAATACTGGCTGGGTATACAGTGCTT
>NZ_BAAGVN010000247.1:0-2647 GCF_054780855.1 Pseudaeromonas pectinilytica | reverse complement strand
ACCAAGGAGCAACTGCAGTTATTGATGCTGCAGGCTGAGGCGGTGCGTGTCAGCCAGCATGGCACCATCACCCTGGAGGCCGGTGGCAAGATTGCTAGCCGCGCAAACCGGTATGGCAGCCCAGCGCTGTACCAGCACATAGGCAAGAAGGTGGTGGCGCGGTTCGATCCGGCAGCACTGCATGACGGCGTCATTCTCTACACCCTGGATGGTCTGCTGATTGGCCAGGCTGAATGTATCGACAAGGTTGGATTCGGGGATACCCAGGCCGCTCGCGAGCACAAGCGCCGCCGGACTCAGTTCGTGAAGGGAACCAAGGCCACGGCACAGGCCCAACGCGAAATGGATGCACTGGAAGTCGCCGCCCTGATGCCAGGGGCCAGCAACCCCACCCCACCGGAAACCAAAGTGGTGGAAATGGTCCGCACCCCGGTAGTGCTTGGCAATACCGTGCTGGCCCATGCCATTGCCCACCAAGAAGAGACCGAGCTGGATTTGGAACAACGCTATAGCGAGTCGGTTGCACTGCTGCGCGAACAAGCCGCCGCTCGCCGTTTGTAACCCCGATTAAACCGCCATTGAAGGAAAAGTAGAGCCATGTCAAACATTGTTACGTTAGGGAAACAGGCCATCACCCACACCGATATTCTGATGCGGGTTAAGGCCCTGATCGAGAGCCGAGCGGTTACCGGTGCCCAACTGGGCCGAGAAATCGGCGTCAGTGCCGCCGCCATCAGTCAGGTGCTTGGCGATAGCTACAAAGCAGACCCAGCAGCCATCATCGAAAAGATTGCCTCCTGGTTGGAGCTGCGCGAAGCGCGGCAGGCGCGGCCGGTCAACCCAGGCTTTGTGATGACGCATACCGCCCGGCAGATCATGGACGACATGACCTATGCCCATGTCACCCAGTCGATCGCCGTCATCTATGGCGCCAGTGGCGTCGGCAAGAGCGAAGCCCTGCGCCATTACGCCAGCCATAACCCGAATGTGTGGATGGTTACCGCCTCGCCATGCCGCTCTACGCTGACCGAGTGCCTGTATGAACTCGCAATGGAGCTGGGCATGGAGCAGGCCCCCCGCTTGCGCGGTCCGCTGGCCCGAGCCGTTCGTCGCCGCTTAGTGGGCACCGAGGGGCTGATCGTCATCGATGAGGCCGATCACCTTGATTACCCCACCCTCGAAGAGCTGCGCATCCTGCAGGAGGAAGTCGGCATCGGTCTGGTGCTGGTTGGCAACAACAAGATCTACACCCAGCTCACTGGCGGCCGCCGTAACGAAGACTTTGCCCGCCTATTCAGCCGTATCGCCAAGCGCCGAGGCATTCACAAGACCAAGCAGAACGACGTCAAGGCGATTGCCGATGCCTGGGCCATCACCGGCCAGGGTGAACGGGATCTGTTGCAGCAAATCAGCGAGCGCCCGGGCGGCCTGCGGCTGCTGACAAAAGCCCTCAAGCTGGCGGCGCTGTATGCCAAGGATGAGGCCATCAACGTACAGTTTCTCAAGGCTGCCTTCACCGAACTGGAGGGGATCGAATGACCATCACCGATCGTATCAATATTCGCCGCACTGCTGCTGTCATGCGGCGCTGGTTGCAGGGCAAGGGTATTTCTGTGGTTGAGAGCCGCGTGGTGAATAAAACCCCGGTGCTCGCGGTAACCGGCCCGGTGCCGAGTGAAATGGCCAGTCATGTGCTGGTCATTACCGAAAAACTCAACGGCCTGGAGCGCCGCGCCTGGTTGGCTCGGCTCGGCGGCTGTTGCATCCACTGGAGGGAACAATGATGAACATGACAGAGACTGTTCGCCGCGAATATATCCAGGCTCACGTTCAGTACTTCGGGTATATCGAAACACCAGCATTGGTGGACTTATTTCAAATAACAAAAACACAGGCTCGGAACGATATTTCAAATCTCAAACAGATGCTTGGAATTGAATTCAGTTGTCGTGACCGTGCCTGGATCGGAACCCCGGTATCTGATGTGTCTGCGCGTAAAGCAGCATTCCGGGTTTTATCGACCGTTCAAAAAGCCATTGATGGCTAATTGGGTTTAGGAGAAGCAAATGGAACAACAAGTAACCACAGTGCCTACGGGCCATCGCAAGAACGCCCTGGGGCATTTGGTACCGGAGGAGTTGATTGCTCCAGTCGACAAGATCCGGGATGACCTGGTGAACAGCATCATCGCCAAGGGTAAGGCTCTGCGCGAGGCGATCGCCGAGTTTAAGGCCGCCACCATGGGGGAAGTCTCGGCGTTCGTTGACCTGAGCGCAGCCGAGTATGGGGTTCAGTTCGGCGGGGCCAAGGGCAATGTGCAGCTGAGCAGCTTTGATGGCCAGCACCTGGTCAAACTCTCGGTCGGCGAGCACCGCCATTTCGATGAACGGATCCAGGCGGCCAAGCAACTGATCGATAGCTGCATCACCCGCTGGTCGGATGGGGCCTCCGTTCAGATCGTGGCACTGGTTGACCATGCGTTTCGGGTCAACAAGCAGGGGCATATCGATGTGAACCAGGTGCTCAGCCTGCGCCAGTTGGACATCGACGATGCCGATTGGAACGAGGCGATGGACGCCATTGCCGATGCCATCCAGGTCACCGGCACCAGCACCTATCTGCGCCTGTATGAACGTCAGGGCGAGGA
>NZ_BAAGVN010000246.1:0-2599 GCF_054780855.1 Pseudaeromonas pectinilytica | reverse complement strand
TATGTTGGGAGTCACATAGAAGATCAGATCCTGGAAAACGGGAAAGGTTCCGTTCAGGACGCTACTTGTGTATAAGAGTCAGCTCTAGACCTGAACGACTATGTCCATACTTGGTAGTATAGACATGCAATATGTCATCATTATCCACCGCTAAATAGACATAACTGTCTGATTTTTTAATTGATCGGAAACCGTATTTCTCGGCGGAAAAGTCAGTCAATAGTTGATCTGCTTTTTCATTATTCCCCGACAAAATTGCATTTGTGATGGTGGAAAAATCTTTGAAAAAACGGTTGAACTGTTCTTGCTCTTTATCAGATAACCCCCCTTTCGTTATATTTACATCAAGCGACTTATAACTCCATGATAGTTCATTCGTTTCAGTTGTTCCTCCTTTTGCGGAACTAGCAGATATTTCAACTGTATCGCCATCTTTATTTGTTATTTCGAATCGTTGACCGACTTGTTTTCCTTGGATACTCTGCTTCTGAAAAAATAATATTTTTGATGGAATATTATTGATGCCCATTTCGTGAGCCGTCTGGTCAATGTTGTATGTCAGTGTTGATATGAAATCATCCAGTTTATTTATGGAATGTTCGTCCTCTATAAATTCATTGATTCCTTGGTTTATCAATGCACTCAAATGCTCGTCACTACCAGTTGGTATATACTCCTGAAGTTCCTTTTTTAACTTTGGCGATAACCCATACTGCTCAAATGTAGTTCTGGTTGCCGTCGCTGCCGCCTGAAACGCGAGCTGCAATGTATCTGCGCTTATATTCCCAGCACCAAATTTGATGGTGAGTTTATCTATCTTCCCTGAACCGAGTCCGCTTGCTCTACTATCATGAATGGAGTCTTCTTCATAGACCATGGTGGTTGGTTTTTGCACCAATGGTTCGATAGAGCGCGCACCAACTTGTTCTTCAAGAGGGATCTTTTTGATTGTTAGCTCCTTACCCGATAGAATTGATTGGCTAAGGTGTATGTTGTATTTCCGAATAAATGCTGAATTGACATCGTTCTCCATTTTCAAGCTCCTTATCTATATGTGCCGGATACCGCCAACGCCTCCGGCATATATTTAGATGACTATTTCTTGTTAAAGTACATGAGATGCTCTGTCGTCAGGTTGTTATCCACATCTGATATTTCATACTTGACTTCCCAACGGCCATTTGGCCACTCAGGCTTTATGTCTCTGGCTGGGTATGTTAAATATGTTGGTGAGTTTTTGTTTGGCTGTATGTCATAGCTAAATACTCCATTGCTGCATGGGTGATTATTGCTATCACAAAATTTAACTGTATCGTAAGGGATCTTGTTGGGCCCATCCATATAAAACAGAGATAGTTTAATGCTGACTTTTTTTGTGGCAGCTGTCTTGTTGATTATTTTTACCGGATACATAAATTTATAACCAGTCATTTGGGATAATACTTTAACAATGTCATCCTTGTTATCACCTAAAATAGTGGCCGCTATTTCATCGTGTGGCATTAGTGGGTTTTCTACTCGATATACATTCCCACCAGACATGAATGCAACATAGTCACCATTCGCCGATATTCGGCTTTTGGATGCCGTCAGATTTGCGGATTTGTCAGCTAAACTATTGCTTACCAGTTTTGTTATTTCAGTTTTTGCATCATATACATAAGCGTTATTGCCAGTTGTCTCAACATCTGTGATGCGGGGGTCCATAGATTCGAATAAGACAAAACGACCGTCATATGAAATTCCTGGGTTAGAAAAATCTATAGCCGAAGTGCCATCAATTTTTTTGCTGATCAATTTATTTGTTTTTAAAACTCTGTCGTGAAGAATAATCCCGGCCGTTTTTTCTGAAGTTAGATTTGTTGCTGATGTCATATAAACAATGAATCTCCCATCTTCAGATATGGCTGGTGATCCACTGGCGTCGTTGGCTTGTTTGTTTGAGCTATCCATTGTGAAACTGATTAACTCATTTCTATCTGAAGCGGTTTTCTGGATAGTAGAGTTAGCAACGAATATATCCTTTCTATAGTTTTTATCATTTTTAACAATATTACTGGAATTAGATTCGTAAACTACGTATTGACCTGATCCAGATGTTCTAGGATACATGCTATTGCCATTTGAACTCTCATTTTCAACAGATAAAGTATTGCTTAATAATTTCGCCGTTGGATAATCAACCCTTAGTTTTGATGGCGCTGGTGATATGTAAACATCATATTTATAATTATTTTTGATATAACTCCTCCGCATGAAAATAATATTACTTCCATCGCGATCAACATCTTGGGTCATTCCTGCATCAGATGAAATGTCGTAGATGGAAAAGATATTATTGTAGCTATTTGCACTTGGATTTACCTTGACAATTCCTGGCTTTATTTTTGGCCCAAAAATGGCACTGGTATATTGTCCATTTTTGTCGATATATGCCGATATGGCCATCGGGTAGGCGGTATCAGCGAATGGGGGATACATTTTTTTGGGTGTTATATCAACAACGTAAGGAGAGTTCCAGGGCGGGAGCATACTTTGTTGGTTATTTAACCAAAGAATAGTTGTGCCCGATAATTGTCATCCCAGCTTGCTTTTTTTA
>NZ_BAAGVN010000245.1:0-2582 GCF_054780855.1 Pseudaeromonas pectinilytica | reverse complement strand
TATGAATGCTCATGCTTTTTTGAAATTGAACCTTGTTTCTGGCCATGATTTAACCCTCCAGAACAGAACCATTTAAGTGTAGTTCTGAAGGGCTGAATCATGGTGGTAATCAGGAAGATGAATGTGTGCGGGCGAAAGTAAATGTGCAGAATAATAATGACGTCGTGAATTGCAGTAATGCCGAGAATCAACATAAAGATGAATGCGTGCGGGCGAAAGTAAATGTGCAGAATAATAACGTCGTGGATTGCAGCAATGCGGCGAATCAACATAAAGATGAATGCGTGCGCGCGAAAGTAAATGTACAGAATAATAACGTCGTGGATTGCAGCAATGCGGCGAATCAACATAAAGATGAATGCGTGCAGGCCAAAATAAATACCAGCCAGCGGAGCCCGGTATTAAATTGCCGGAATGCGGAAAATAGCAACAAGGAGGAGTGTCTACGTATCAAAAGCCATCATCCTCGCCAGTCATCATAAAGCGCTGATGCTGGCACGACATCGGTGGCGCGCCCATCATGAGCCCCTGCTCGGCAGTGCATCGACAGCCAGCGCCACGACGCCTTCCGTACCCGCATCCTGAGCTGATCCGCCCCGTATCCAGCCCCTTATCGAGGATAGAGAGCTGGATCCGGGGCGGAGCGCCATCCAGCGCTAGCTGGTTTTGCGACCTATGGGCCTATAGCCCTGCCACAGGATCGGATCCGGCTGGCCATGGGGATTGGGTTCGAGATGAATATGGAAGCCCTGCAACTGGTCGAGCAGCAGCTGGTTATCCACGTCCTTGAGATTGTCCTTGTGCTGCTGGGTCGAGCCCACCAGCAAGGAGGCCAGCGCCTGTTGCTTGGCAGCGGCGGCATCGGGGGCGACAAACAGCCCGAAGTCATGTAACTCCGCCAGGGTATTGGGGCTGTAGCCACCCACATTGACGAAGTAGAGCTTCTGCGCCGCCGCCGAGCGTGTGGGCTGCAACTGCACATCATAGCCGCCGACCCAGCGCACGATTTGGTAGCCATCCAGGTGCAACTTGTCCGCATCGCCAAACCAGGCGGCCTGCAGATGGGGGATCGCCGCCTCCACGCTCTCGGCCACCACAAACTGGATATCATGGACTTCGATATTCGATTTTCCGGCATTGCCACCGACATAAAACAGATACAGCTCGGGCATCTCGCCTCCTTATCAGCACAGGACTTTTCATTGAGAGCAGGCGCCCGATAGTACGCCGGGGTGGTGCCGGGAGCCAAGAATTCCATGACGGGTCTTGCGGCCTGTCATCGGCCGGTAACATCTCCATGCGAGGCTGATTATGTTGATGCTGCAACCTTCATTTTGCCTACCCCGCTCTGCGGGGTTCTTTTTTTTCCGGCGCCGCGATTTTCCGCCCAGCCATTTTTCCGGCACCACGATTTTTCCCGCCCAGCGCTGCCGCGAGTTGCCAGCGTGGCGGCGGCATCGCATCATAGCCAGCACCTCCCTTCCTCTGGGTATCTGATAGTTCTATGAGTCTGTTCAAACGCCTGAGCGAGCGGCTCAGAGCTCCAGAGCCTGAGCCGGTGGCTCAGCCACAAGCACCCAAGCCACCGGCAGCTCAGCCCCGAAGGCGCAGCAGCGGCGTATCGCTGGATCCGCAGCTGATGGCGCGCTGCGAAGCAGCACTGAGCCAGCGGCTTGAGCAAGCCGAAAAGGCCTTGCAGCAGAGCTGGCCGCGTCCGCAACTCAGTTACACCCAGCGCGGCAAGGCGGCAGGCACCGCCCATCTGCAGCGCTGGGAAATCCGCCTGAATCCGGTGTTGCTGGTCGAGAACCAGGCGCTATTCCTGCACGAGGTGATCGCCCATGAGCTGGCCCATCTGCTGGTGTTTGCCCGCCATGGCCGGGTCGCGCCCCATGGCAGAGCCTGGCAGGCCATGATGCGGCAGGTGTTCGGCTTGGCGCCCCGTGTCACCCATCAGCTGGATATCAGCAGCTTGCAGGGGCCGCTGTTTGCCTATCAATGCGCCTGTCAGGAACACCGCCTGAGCCTGCGTCGGCATAACAAGGTGCAGCGCGGCCAGAGCCGCTACCTGTGCCGCCACTGTGGGCAACCACTCACCGAAGCCAGCCACTCATCACCTGCCACAAACGCCTAAAAAAGACTCTCATGAGTCAGACGCCGAACCCTGAACCAGTAATAACCGAAGCGACAGGCGCACAAAAAAGAAGCAAGATCCTTCCCTTTTGCGCCCATTAGGAGTCTTGTGTCGTTCTGACACCCCGAATTCTTCTTGTCATGAACCCGTGGCCAAGATCTCGATTTTGCCACGTCAAAAGGAGCTTATTGTGACCACTCCATCACCCTCGACAGCGCCGCGTTGTACCCTGTCGCTCCCCATATTAGTTCCCAGTTTATTGCTGATCGGTCTGCTACTGCTGACCTGCTCGCTCGCCCCCGAGGCAGCAGCCCGCTTCTTTGGCGCAGGCCAAAGCTGGATCACCCAGCACTTCAGCTGGTTCTATGTAAGCGCCGCTAAATCGACCTACTTGCCTTCGTTGTATTGCGCCACTTTTTTTGCAATGGGCTCCAGCGGGACGTTCCAG
>NZ_BAAGVN010000244.1:0-2555 GCF_054780855.1 Pseudaeromonas pectinilytica | reverse complement strand
TTGGTATCCATAGCGGGCACCTCAGTCCAGCGAACTTACTGCAAGTATAGATTGCCCCAACACGTAAAGGGAACAGCGCCATCGGCGTCGCCTTTAATAAAACGGCGAACATCATCGCGGAATTGTCCATTCCATTCCCGCCAGCGGGAGCCAGCCAGTGAGCCCACCTGATACAGACCTCCGGCATCCCAGGCTTCGGCAATCATTTTACAATCTGCTAATACCGGATCGGTATCGATGGCCAGTAATGTCGGCGGGTAAACCAGAGGTTTACCCTCTTCATCCCGAGACAAGATCGAGGCTAAATCAAATCGGAAACCATCGACATGCATATGTTCGCGCCAATACCGCAGACTATCGATGATTAAGTGTTTGGTTACCGCATGGGAGCCATTGAGTGTATTACCACAACCGGAGTAGTTGGTATTCAATCTGGTTTTTTGATCGAGAATATAATAGGCCTCGTGATCGATGCCTCGAAAACAAAATATTGGCCCATCATCACCGCCCTCGGCAGTATGGTTATAAACCACATCCAGAATCACTTCGATCCCCGCTTTATGTAAGGCTTTGACCATATCCCGAAATTCATTGACGGCGCCTTTTATTGCGGCATTGCTGGCATAACCACTGTGCGGCGCAAAAAAAGACATGGGGCTATAACCCCAGTAATTGTCTTTTCCGACTGGTGCATCTTGAGGATCAAACTGAAATACCGGCAATAACTCAACCGCCGTAATTCCCAGTGATTTTAAATAGGGTATTTTGTGAATAAGGCCAGCATAGGTACCGCGAATATCCGCCGCTAGACCCGAGCTTTTATCCCGGGTGAATCCACCGACATGCATTTCATAGATGACAGAGCGGGACATGGGATGCTGGGGTGAAATATCCCCCTCCCAATCATAGTTTTGCAAATCAACCACCACACTCTTGGCGCAGCAGTGCAAATTGGAGCCCGGTCTTGCCGCCGCCCAACGATCATAACGCGGACCTAATACGACTTCGCGGCTGTAGGGATCCAGTAATACCTTATCGGCATCAAAATGGGTTCCTTCATAAGGGCGCCAGGGGCCATTGATCCGCCAGCCATACAGCTGGCCATCCCCGATCTGGTCCACAAAGACATGCCAGTAGTAGGCGGTGCGATTGATCATCGGTGATAACTTGATCACCGTCGGCTGCTCATCCTCTGGGGAGGAGAATAACAATAACTCGACACCGCTGGCCAAGCGGGCCCAGAGGGCAAAGTTGACGCCTCCACCTTCAATATTGGCACCTAACTGCCGGCAGTGTCCCTTGGTGATGTTCATACGTCCCCCAGACTGTCCATTAATTATTCACTGTATGAGTAGCCATTTATTTTGCTCTCCGGTGCTAGTGAACCGTTTTTTCTAAGCAGATTATTCTAATAATCCGTCTTATGCTGAAACATCTTGACGGCATCCGATCCTGTGCTACTATGCGCCCCACATGACGCGGGGTGGAGCAGCATGGTAGCTCGTCGGGCTCATAACCCGAAGGTCGTAGGTTCAAATCCTGCCCCCGCAACCAGATCGAACGCCTTGGGCTAACGCCCAAGGCGTTTTTGTTTGTCCTCAGTACCGCCAGCGCATGCTTCAAGGGGTGGAATGTTCCCCTGCGTCCGGCTTTTTGCGCCGGGACTGCGCAAGCGGCGTCGGCGGAAACAGTATGCTAGCGACCTCCTTGAAGTGATCGGCAAACATAAACTCGACTCCAGCCCGAATATAATCCGGTAATTCCAGCACATCACCTCGATTGGCGAGCGGTACGATCAGACGATGAATGCCTTGGCGTTTAGCCGCTATGACCTTTTCCCGCACGCCACCAATCGCCAGCACATGCCCTGTCAGGGTCAGCTCTCCGGTCATGGCGATATTCTTGATCGGTGCCTGGTTGAGGGCCAACGAGAGGAGAGCACTGGCCATGGTGATACCGGCGCTGGGCCCGTCTTTCGGTGTTGCCCCTTCGGGGATGTGCAAATGGATGCCCGCTTGTTCAAAACAATGGGCATCGGCGCCCAACAGCTTGAGGTTGCTGCAGATATAGCTATATGCCAATTCTGCGGATTCGCGCATCACATCACCCAGTTGTCCGGTCAGCTTCAGACTGCGTCCCTGTTGGTTGACCACGCTGGCTTCGATGGACAAGATAGCGCCACCCAACGCGGTCCAGGCCAGTCCGGTCACGATCCCCACGCCATGCAGGGCCTGCTCTTTACGAAATAATGGATTGCCCAGGTAGTTGGTAATGTCAGCAGCTTTGATGCGCAGACTGGTGACCTCATGGTTCAACAGACTGACCACGGCTTTGCGGATAATTTTCGCCAGCAGGTTTTCCAGATTGCGCACGCCAGCTTCCCGGGCATAGTTATCAATGATGCGGCGTATGGCGCCGTCGCTGATCCGGATCTGTTGTTTGTTGACTCCGGCTTTTTCCAGCTGCCGTGGCCAGGGCGCTGTTCCCTTTACGTGTTGTTGACTATTTTCACCCCACCCGATAACCAGGATTTTGCACTGTTGGGCTCTTGGTTG
>NZ_BAAGVN010000243.1:0-2553 GCF_054780855.1 Pseudaeromonas pectinilytica | reverse complement strand
TAAAAAGAGCCGGCTGGAATGACGACTATCGGGCTCAGTTATTCTTTGGTTAAAAGATCAACAAAGTGTGCTCCCGCCCTGGGTTTCACGGGGTGCGGCTCGGGTTTGCAAACCATCACCATCGGATTCCACTTTGAAGTGAATATCGACGGTTTTACCGCTACCTAAATCCCACAACTTATTTAAGCCAGCTTCCCAGCTATTATCAACTTCGGCTCCCAGACGGCCCATGGATTTATCCATTTCATAGGCATAACCAGCCTTGGAAAAATTATCCTTGGCATCAAACAGGGATCCAGCGCGAATATAGCCATGGAACCCTATGGTTTCAGAGGCTTGTGCCATAATCGGCAATGCAAAGCCACAGCAGGCGCCTACCAATAAGGCTGCAGATTTCAATTTCATTTTATACTCCACGAGATATCAATATTATTTCGGCCCTCGGCAATGGGCCGAGTTTCAGCTTAAAGAGCGATTTTTTGGCAAGGCGAATTAGCATCAAAGTCGGCAGGGACTACTGATTTTAAAGCCACGTTGGTGAAGGCGAATTTAAGTCCCGCCATCGAATCCCAGGCCCCTGCCATATACAGGGCTTTTTGCACCGAATTGGTATTGGCCGCCGGAACCAACGAGGCGACGGGCAAGGTGCAGCGATACCAGCTGTCATCGGCCGGAACCTTAGTGCTATCCATGGTGAAGAAGGTGCCGTAATCCGGACCCGCAGTACCATCCATACGGATCTGGATATTCGGTGAGGCACCGTAGCTGGTCACTTTCACATCCAGAGTCATGGCACCCGCCTGGTAGGCCGAGAGATCGCTGTTCGCGCTATCGGTGCCCAGAAACACGCCGCCATTGCCCGGAAAATCCGCAGTGACGATTTGCTCGGCATCCGCCAGGGCGCCACCAAAGCCATTCATGGGATA
Source organism: Pseudaeromonas pectinilytica (assembly GCF_054780855.1). Taxonomy (NCBI): domain Bacteria; kingdom Pseudomonadati; phylum Pseudomonadota; class Gammaproteobacteria; order Aeromonadales; family Aeromonadaceae; genus Pseudaeromonas; species Pseudaeromonas pectinilytica. The sequence continues at coordinate 1,627 of NZ_BAAGVN010000243.1, read as the reverse complement.
ATCGGCGCTGATATCGGTCGCCAGACTCTTATCGCCGGAGTAATAGAGAGCGGCATCCGTGGCGGCCAGCGCCGGGGCTTGGTTGACACCTGAGCCCGTATCACCGCCCGTGTCCGGGTTGCCACCACCCGCCGCTTCACAAGTCACAGGATCAACAACCGATGTTTCGGTGGTGGTCAGCTTGTACTTCACATTGGTAATTTCGTAATCAAATGCTTCTTTGCTCGCCAGATGGAACGGCGTACCGACGGAGGCCAGATTGATCGCGGTAGCGCCAGAGAATGGCTTCATGCAGTTGATGGGCAGGGTCAGCGTTTCCCAATTACCGCCGCCTTTCACCGCGCTGGCAATCGGCAGACTGCTGCGGTTGGGGTACTCGTTGTCGATGGAGGCATTCAGCACTTCCGGTACCGGGCTCTTGGCACGCAGCTGGAATTCAATGAAACCGGACGCGTACTTGCTCAGGTTCAATGGGGCATCGGATTTGAGCATAAACGTGCCATCCCCATTACCCTTCACCTGGACATCTGCGGTGTCATTGCTACCGGCGTTGTTGATCAGAACGGCGCTGATACTGGTCAAATCAACCGGCGTGGCCGTAACGGCCTGAACATCCCAGTTATCCTTTTCGGATTGAATTCGAGGGGTGGTGGAGGCAGTAGCGCCAACCCCGAACAACAGCAAGGAGCTATCGCCACCGCCGTTATCCGGCGGTGTCACACCACCATTGTTCGCCGGAATGTCCTCTGCACCGCCACAGCCGCCGAGCAGGGTTGCGGCGATCAGTGACGCCAAAAGTCCTTTCTTTGTTGCATTCATATTGACCACTCCAATCAATGGGGAAATTGTCTCATCGCGGTGGGCAGCGCATCTCAAACCACAAACTTGAAATCGATGCCACGAAAAACGATGGTGTGTCGATTCTCTTGAAATCGATTTCCAAAGCAATGTTTATCCATTGAATTGATCGCGATTCGTGCTAACAATCACAAAACTATCGCCAGAACCTGATGCGATGCATGGCCGCTATCTCTGCCTGCATCCAGACAGCCCCTATCGACACCGGCTGACGCAAAATACATTAATCCTTTATATTCATATAGATATAAAAGTTGTATTTCCCAGCATTGATTCGAGCCGTCAACAGCAGCCTCGTGGTTGCGGTTCACCAAAACAAGCCACAGACGAAGCCCCATTTCACATTCCAGGCACGGCAGGAGGCCAGATAAGCCCCCAGACAAATATGGCATCGATTTCAGATAATAGAGCTAAAGTTGTACGGAAATAGCACACCGCTCGGACGAGCGGATTTCTGAGCAGAGGGAGCCTCCGGGCAAAGAAGCGAGCCCCATCACAGTCATGTGGAAAGACCGCCGCGTGGACGGCGCTTTGATGAATCGAACTTGTCTATTGATGGATATGATTTATAAGATGACCCACGATTTAGATGACGAAATCGCTTTCACTATTTTCTGTGCACCAGCAGGGGGCTCGCTTGAGATTCATACCAGCATGTTGTGGGCTACTGGGCATCACATTGGCATATCTAAATAGCTGATCCTAATTTCGCTCCAGTTGCATAAGCCCATGTCCATTACCGGGGAACGGGGCGGCATGATCCAGGAAG
>NZ_BAAGVN010000242.1:0-2492 GCF_054780855.1 Pseudaeromonas pectinilytica | reverse complement strand
GAAGCCCTGCAAAGTAAACTGGATGGCTTTCTTGCCGCCAAGGATTTGATGGCACAGGGGATCAAGATCTGATCAATAGACAGCATTTCATGAGTCGGGTAGCATCGTTATTGAAGTCCATGATGATGGGAAAGGGCTCGATGCCGATAAAATTCGGCAAAAGGCAATAGCCAAAGGATTGATTGATGCCAATAGCCAACTCGATGATCAATCATTGTATCAACTCATCTTTGAGCCGGGATTATCTACCGCGGATAGTGTCAGCAATCTCTCTGGCCGTGGTGTCGGTATGGATGTGGTCCGTCGGAATGTAGAAGCATTGCGGGGCACTATTGAATTAGATTCCACACCAGGATCTGGATGCTGCGTTCAGATCCGTTTACCACTTACATTAGCTATTATTGATGGATTTTTGGTCAGCGTCGGTGACACGCCTCTGGTGATTCCATTGGATATGGTCACCGAGTGCCTGGAGGCGACCCATGTTATTGATGACGCCATATATGACTATCGAGAATTAAGAGGAAAGCCCCTTCCCATCATCCATCTTCGTCATCATTTTTCGATCGATGGTCAACCATCCAAACGGCAGAATATCGTGGTTGTCAGCCATGGGAAGCAGCAACTTGGACTGATTGTGGATCAGTTGCTCGGCGAACAGCAGATTGTAATAAAGCCACTCGGCACTTTGTTTTCTCAATTAAAGGATATCAGCGGTTCGAGCATTTTGGGCTCGGGGCAGGTCGCTCTTATTTTGGATATTCCGGGGATGTTGCAGAAGATGCATGAGCAAATTAGCTCGGCTCAGTGTACCCATTTTTCTTTATAAGCAAACTTTGCGCGGGAGAATGTTATGAGTTTTTTCAAAAACATGAAATTAAGAACGCGGCTTGTTTTGGCGTTCGTATTGATGTCGCTAGTGGCTGCAATTGTTGGTGGTGTCGGTTATGTCAATATGCGAGACATCAATGGCATGACCAATCGACTCTACGAAAAAGAGTTACTGGGGTTAAAGGCTGCTGCCGATGCTCGAATGAATTTTCTTGCTGTCGGGCGTTATATGCGAGCTGCCATGCTGGCTGAAACAGACGAGAGTCGTCAGCAACACATCGCTAGTTATTTAAAAAGCCTTAGCGCAGTCGAAGATGCTATTAACGAGGCTAGACCTAAATTTACCTCAGCTGAGGGTCAAGCCTTGTTCACGGAGTTTGACCGTATTTGGCCATCCTATAAAGACGGTATAAAGAAGACCGAGGCCATGGTATTAAGTGAACCTCTGCGTACCGAAACGCCATCCAATAATTATCTGGAAGGCGATTTTGCTCCGACTATTCAGAGCCTGATGGATCAGGTCGGGAAGATTGTTCAACAGAAAATAAAACGTTCCGAAGAGCAAGCTGTAGCAGCCCACTCTTTGTATCAACACAGTACCACCTTGATGTTTGGCGCTATTACGGCCGGTGTGCTGCTGGGATTGGGGATGGGTTTTTTCATCTCCTATCGTATTGTCAATCAATTGGGTGGCGAGCCGGACTATGCCGTCGATATTACCCGAAAAGTTGCTGCAGGTGATTTGGGTGTGGCAATTGTTCTGGATGAAAATAATAAAAAATCACTGCTGTATGCCATCAAGGAAATGGTGGATAAGCTGGGTCATACCATGCGTGAGGTGCGCACATCGGCCGATGCATTGTCGAGTGCCGCAGAACAAGTCAGTGCAACGTCCCAAGCCTTGAGTCAGGGAGCGAGTGAGCAAGCTGCGAGTGTCGAAGAAACCTCCGCTTCCATGGAACAAATGTCGGCTTCGATTGCTCAGAATACCGAAAGTGCCAAAGTGACCAATGGCATCTCGTCAAAAGCCGCTAACGATGCGCTACGCGGCGGCCAAGCCGTTAAAGAAACGGTCAATGCCATGAAACAGATTGCTAGTAAAATCAGCATCATCGATGACATTGCCTACCAAACTAATCTGTTGGCGTTGAATGCTGCTATTGAAGCTGCGCGAGCCGGCGACCATGGCAAGGGCTTTGCCGTAGTCGCCGCCGAGGTTCGTAAGCTGGCTGAGCGCAGCCAGATTGCGGCACAGGAAATCGGCGAAGTCGCAGGCAATAGTGTTTCTTTGGCGGAGCAGGCGGGCACACTATTTGACCAATTGGTGCCGGATATCCAGCGCACATCCGATCTGGTTCAGGAAATAACCGCCGCATCTCAGGAGCAAACCACAGGCGTCAGTCAGATCAATGTGGCTATGAATCAGCTTAATCAGATCACTCAACAAAGCGCTTCATCTTCTGAAGAGCTGGCGGCGACTGCCGAAGAGATGAATGCGCAAGCGGCACAATTAACTGAACTGATCGGCTATTTTAAGGTCTCGGACATGGGGGGGCATGCAGTAAGCAAAGCTAAACCGATGGCGCTGTTCCCTTTACGTGTTGTTGACTATTTTCACCCCACCCGATAACCAGGATTTTGCACTGTTGGGCTCTTGGTTG